>VBAU01000084.1:0-12464 GCA_005883855.1 Bacteroidota bacterium | reverse complement strand
TTACTCGTACGCCTCTTGTATTCAAAAAAAGTGTTTCATCATAATCCTTCTCTTTTCCTCCCTGGAATTGCAACACAGGATTTAGGGCAAGGTCAAAATCTTTTACATGTACTTCGAAAAGTGTCCCCGGTGTTTGGTAAAATGTTTTTCCCCAGGGTCTCTTGCTTTTGAAAGCGCCGAGATCACCGCTCACCCATTCGAGACTATTGACCAGGGCCCGTCGCATGTTGTAGATGTCGACTCTTGTCAATCGCGGAGTATTTATATCACCACTAAGTTTTGCTGAGTCTAAAAATGTAATTCCCGCCCGCATGCTGTCAAAAGAAAGTGCTGCCCTGTATCGCATCTCAATAGCCGGTATAACGTATTCCCTTGAATAGGGTCTAATCTTTGAAAAATTAAAAATGGAATCTTTTTGCAGTTTTATATCCAGTCTCTCAATCAAAATATTTTCTTCAGCGCCTTGTTGCAGATAAGTTGTCTGTGAAATAGAAGGGGATGAGAAAGCGAGAAGGAAAACAAAACTAAAAAATGCACCGAAGTAGGATTTTGGGTTTTGCTTAATTTGCATGTCAAGGGGTTTGGTTTTCTTTAGCCGGACAAGTTATGCAAAATTACCTGATTAAGAATATCTCGATCGTTAACGAAGGCCGTATTCAGCAAGGCGATGTGCTGATAAAAAATGGACGCGTTGAAAGTGTTTTGTCACAGATTACAAAGATGAACACAGATGTGGTGGAGATAAATGGTGAAGGAAAATTTTTGTTTCCCGGAGTGATTGATGACCAGGTTCATTTTCGTGAGCCGGGTCTTACACACAAAGCGACCATATACACTGAGTCAAAGGCCGCAGTGGCCGGCGGTGTTACCAGCTTTATGGAGATGCCGAACACCGTGCCGCCCGCATTCACGCAAGAATTGCTCGAGGATAAATATGCCATAGCCGCCAGCACTTCATTGGTTAATTATTCATTTTACATGGGAACCTCAAATGACAATGCTGATGAAGTTTTAAAAACAAATGCGAAAAAGAACCAGGTGTGTGGGGTAAAGATCTTCATGGGTGCATCNCCTTACACGCTTAAAAAAATCTTTACAGGAAATGAACTGTTAATTGCCACACATTGCGAAGATGAACAAACCATCAAACAAAATCTTCAAAAACTAAAGGCCGAAAGGAAACATTTGACGGCAGCCGATCATCCCATTATTCGCGATGAAGAAGCCTGCTATCGATCATCACATTTAGCCATTCAAATCGCCAGGAAATACAATAGCCGTTTGCACATACTGCATATCTCTACAGAAAAAGAATTAGCGTTGTTTTCCAACCTGGTCCCCTTAAAAGAAAAAAGAATTACCGCTGAAGTATGCGTGCATCATCTTCATTTTACAAGTAATGATTACGAACGTCTCGGCAATCAAATCAAATGCAATCCCGCTATCAAATCGCCAAACAATAAGCAAGCATTGTGGAGAGCTCTGCTTGATGACCAGCTGGATGTTATTGCAACGGATCATGCACCCCACACGTGGGAAGAAAAGCACCTCACCTCCTACCCCTCTGCAATGGAGAGGGCAGAACAATCTCCTTACGAGAAAGCCCACGCAGGCTTGCCCCTGGTGCAGCACTCCCTGTTACTGATGCTCTATTATTTCACTCAGGGAAAAATCTCGCTTGAAAAACTTGTTCAGAAAATGAGTCACGCTGTGGCAGACTGTTTTCAAATACCAGATCGTGGTTATATCCGTGAGGGCTATTGGGCCGACCTTGTGATCGTGGACCTAAGTGCATCAACAAAAGTCACCAAAGAGAATATCCTGTACAAATGCGGCTGGAGCCCATTGGAAAATATGGAATTTCCTGCGACCGTTACTCATACATTTGTCAATGGGAATTTGGTGTATGAAAATGGAAAATTCAATGAATCTCAAAAAGGGGAAAGACTAAACTTTGAAAGATGAAATCGTCAATGTTCAATCTTCAATGTTCCATGTTCAACGGTGAAATTTACTCACGATTCACGACTCACGACTCACTATGGACATAGACAAAACGACATTCGAGGATATATCGATCTTTCACGCGGAAGAAGAATTCTCTATTTTTCACAAACTCAACTTTACCCGTACCACCGGTGGTAAACAATGGCTGCATCGTTTTTTTTCCGAGCCTCACCAGGATGTGAAACGAATACTCGGCACCCAAAAGATCATTAAGACTCTTCTCAACCACGTTGATGAATGGCCGTCCGATATTTCCAACGGAACGATCCTCGTGATGGATAAATTTCTTGATTATAATGTGGATCCCATTCCCAATAAACCGAACCCCATCAATAGCCTCACGTACAAATGGTTTCATCTCGAGGATTATTCTATGGTGAAGTACTCGATGAAGCATTTCGCAGATTTTTATCGTGGTATCAAGAATCTCGCGCTTCAATTTGCCGGCCAGGAAGACCTGCCACTCTCCTTTAAGATTTACATAGAAAGAGTTCTTCAACTTTTAAGAGAGACTCCCCTTGCACGATTGTCAAATACAAAACAGGCCGATGCATTCAGCCGGTCACAAAATTTGTATTTCGGATATCATTTGCGCGGCCTGTATAAAAATGATACGCTCGAATTGATCGAGATCTTTTACCGTCTTGATGCATGGTATTCTATGGCAATGGCAGTGAAAACTTTTGATCTTTCTTTTCCCGAGTTCGTTGAAACGGAGCAACCCCTGGTTTATGCCAAAGGTCTTTATCACCTACTGTTGCCGCAACCGGTGCCGTACAATATTGAGATGAACCCCGAGCACAATTTCCTTTTTCTCACCGGCGCGAACATGGCCGGGAAAAGCACGTTTATCAAATCTGTTGGGTCAGCAGTCTTCCTTGCACATCTTGGCATGGGGGTACCTGCGCATGAGATGAAGCTAACCTTGTTTGACGGACTACTCAGCAATATCAATGTAGTGGATAACATCGCCAAGGGCGAAAGTTTCTTCTTTAACGAGGTCCAACGTATCAAGACAACAATTCAAAAGATCAACAATGGCCGAAAATGGCTGGTGCTGATCGATGAACTGTTTAAAGGCACTAATGTGCAGGACGCCATGAAGTGTTCTTCAACCGTCATCAAGGGGCTGATCAGGATGAAGAATTCATTGTTCATTCTCTCCACTCATCTTTATGAGATTGGTGATGAGCTGAAGGTGTATCCAAACATTTCTTTCAGGTATTTTGAGACGAATGTTAAGGGAGATCAGTTGGAGTTCAGCTACCAATTAAAAGAAGGTATCAGTAATGACCGGTTTGGATATCTTATTTTGAAGAAAGAGAAAGTGGTGGACATGCTGGAAAAGCTGTGACGAATCTCGAACAAGGAAAAGGAATATCGAATGACGAATTGAGTTCGCCACGCGCAGCCAGAGACAAGGCATGCCTTGTCTGTAGCGTCAGAATAAGCCGTATAATTCGCTGTCCACCCTGCGAATAATCTCGCCCAGGTGCTCTTCGTTTTCAGGGAATTTATTTTTGTCTATATCCACTACCAGCAATGGACCTTCTTTATAATTATCGATCCATTTATTATAGTACTCGTTTAACCGTTTCAAATAATCGAGTCGAATATTTTCCTCATATTCTCTTCCACGTTTTTGGATCTGCCCCACCAATGTTGGCACCGATGCTTTTAGATAGATCAGGAGATCCGGTGGCTGAACCATCAGTTTAAGCGTCTGGAAAAACAGGGAGTAATTGTCGAAATCGCGCTTGCTCATCAGCCCCATCTCGTGTAAGTTAGGAGCAAAAATGTTAGCGTCTTCATATATCGTCCTGTCTTGTATCACTGTTTCTGTTCCTCTTTGAATCTCGGTGAGTTGGCGCAAACGGCTATTCAAAAAATAGATTTGCAGGTTAAAGCTCCAGCGAGGCATGTCTTCATAAAAATCCATCAGGTAGGGGTTATGATCTACATCCTCAAAGTGCGGTATCCATTTGTAATGCTTGCTCAACAGCTCGGTTAGTGTAGTCTTGCCCGCGCCGATGTTTCCCGCGACTGCGATATGCTTTGGTTTTTTTGTTTTAGCCATGCCTGCAATTGGAGATTGCAAATTGTAAATTCAATTTACAATTTCATTTTCAATTAAAAATATTTTAGTCCCATGGTTTCGCGCACCAACTCCATGGTAACCGCGGCCCTTCTCCTTGCTTTTTCAGCTCCCATTTCCATCACTTTTTTGAGATATGTTTCATCATTGCGAATAGTTTCTGCCTTTTTACGGATGGGTCGGATAAACTTTATCATGTCCTCGGCCAACTGCTTTTTCATGTCACCGTATCGTATGGTGCAGTTGTTATAATCTTCCTCAAATTTCTTTACAGCATCTTCATTGGTGACAAGTTTCATCAGCAAAAAAAGACCTTCGATATAATCTGGCTTTGCTGAATTTTTTTCTGTCGGGCCAGTGTCCGTTTTTGCGGACCGGATTTTTTTTTCAATCAATTCATCGTCGTCACTAAGGAAAAGAGTGGCGTTTTGGTTTTCGCTTTTACTCATTTTGCCTTTGCCATCAAGGCTAGGCACTTTGACAAGTTTTTGTCCAAAGTTAAATGCCACCGGCTCAGGAAACACATCGCTGTAACGATGATTGAAACGATTGACAAAAGTTCTTGCCATTTCCAAATGCTGCTCCTGGTCCTTACCCACCGGAACATAGCTCGCCCTGTGAACCACGATATCAGCAGTCTGCAATACCGGGTAAGTCAGCAGGCCTGCATTGACATTATCCGGCTGCTTTCTTGCTTTTTCTTTAAATGTGGAAGTTTTTTCGAGCTCGCCCTTATAGGCAAGCATACACAAGTACAGGTACAATTCGCAGGTTTCATAAAGGTGACTTTGACAATAGAGGGCTACTTTATCAGGATCCAGACCACACGCTATGTTTTCCGCAAGCACTCTATGTACATTAGTCTTTAGTTCTCTTGTGTCGGGATGAGTGGTTAAAGAGTGAAGGTCCGCAACCATGAAGTAGCACTCATACTCCTCCTGCATGCGCACATAGTTGCGAACAGCGCCGAAATAATTTCCCAAATGCAAAAAACCCGTGGGCCTGATGCCACTCATCACTACCTTCCTGTGGGCCTTCTTCCCATTTTCCATAAGGCGACGAAGATAGTGAAAGGCAATTGACAATTGGCAAGCGACTCTCCAACTTCGCGCTCCCCTAAATGTCTCGACGGGGACTATTGCTTGTTGCCGATGATTATTGCTCATTGCCTATTGCCTTTTGCTTATTGCCTATCGCCTATCGCCTATTGCTTACTGCTACTGCCTATTGCCTATTCACTATATTTGCCTGATGGAAGTTAATGACGCATTAGTCGACAAATTGGCTCACCTCGCAAGGCTGAAATTTGACGTTTCAGAAAAAGAAGCTATAAAAAATGATCTCCAAAAGATGATCGCTTTCGTCGAAAAATTGAACGAGCTGGACACTACAGGCGTTCCACCGTTATTGCACATGACAACCGAAATAAATGTGCTACGAGAAGATGAAATATATGGATCGATTACTCGTGAGGAAGCATTGAAAAATGCTCCGTTGCATGATGAAAAATTTTTTAAGGTACCAAAGGTTATTAAAAATACCAAAGGCCATTCCGATTCGAAATAGTGGCAATAGAATGGGATTTGAAATTTATAATTTGTGATTTATGAGCTCAATGATACATCTTGAAGGCATCCGTAAAAGCTATTTCATGGGCAAACAGGTGCTCGAGGTGCTGAAAAATATTTCGCTGGACATTTATGAGAATGAATACGTGGCATTGATGGGACCGTCGGGATCAGGGAAAAGCACTTTAATGAATATCCTGGGTTGTCTTGATACGCCGACGGCGGGAAAATATATTTTAAATGGCCAGGACGTCAGCAAAATGGAGGATAATGCGCTCGCCGAAATTCGCAATAAGGAGATTGGTTTTGTGTTTCAACAGTTCAATTTGTTGCCACGGCTTACAGCACTTGAGAATGTAGCATTACCGTTGATCTATGCCGGCATGAGTAAGCGGCAACGGAATGAAAAAGCAAACCATGTTCTCGACCTGGTGAACCTCAGTGATAGAAGCGCCCATAAACCAAATGAGTTAAGTGGAGGACAATCGCAACGCGTGGCTATTGCCAGGGCACTGGTAAATGACCCCGCTATTATTCTTGCCGATGAGCCAACGGGTAATTTGGATACCAAAACATCCTATGAGATCATGGATATTTTTGAAAGAATAAATGCAGCGGGAAACACCGTGGTCCTGGTAACTCACGAAGAAGACATCGCCAAACGCGCAAGGAGGGTGATAAGGCTCCGAGATGGCGAGGTGGAAGCCGATACTCCGAAATCGCCTAAGGGAGACTTAGTAACGGCATAACAAACACTTTACTTCAACTAATCGTTTTGCCACTAATCATAATTCAAAAACCTTTTTTGGAAACCACACATGTCGATAAAAATCTACACAAAAACTGGTGACAATGGAATGACTTCGCTGCTCGGAGGCACAAAGGTTTTGAAATCGGATCTGAGGATTGAGGCCTACGGTACCGTTGATGAATTGAATTCCTACGTTGGCTTGTGTCGTGATCTTGTAGCCGATAATGCAGCCAAAAATGTTTTACGGGAGATACAGGATCGATTATTTACCATCGGCGCGTCACTGGCATGTGATCCTCAAAAAGAACCAAAAATGAAAATTCCTGATCTCAAGGAACAGGATGTCGAGTTGTTGGAAAAAGAAATGGACCGCATAAATGATGTGCTTCCCGAAATGAAAAATTTTATTTTGCCAGGCGGCCATCCCACCGTTTCTCACTTGCATATTGCACGCTGCGTATGTCGTAGGGCGGAACGTTGTTGCGTGCGTCTTCAGGAGGGACGGACCGAGGAGGGTCTTATCATTAAATATCTTAACCGACTCAGCGATTATCTTTTTATTCTTGCCCGCTTCGTGGCTCATCTTTTACAAGTCGGGGAATCGCCATGGAAACCGAGGGGTTGATTTTTCGTCTCAATAACGGAATCTGCTTATTATGCTGTTTTCGATGACGGGGCCAGTATCTTGCCATCTTTCATGTGCAAGACACGATCACTAAGCTGGGCTAATTCTTCGTTATGAGTAACTATAAGAAACGATTGGTTGAATTTGTTTCTGAGGTCAAAAAACAATTGATGAAGTTCTTTTGCATTGGCTGAGTCAAGATTTCCGGTAGGCTCGTCGGCGAAGACAATTGCCGGCGTATTGATCAATGCCCTGGCAACAGCCACACGTTGTTGTTCGCCGCCACTCATTTGGTTGGGCTTATTATCCATTCGTTCACTCAACCCTAGCAAATTCAATAACTCGCTGCTCTTCTCCTCGACCTCGTTCTTCTTTCTTCCCGCAAGCCAGCCGGGGATGCAAACGTTCTCCAAAGCCGTAAATTCAGGAAGCAAGTGATGAAACTGAAACACGAAGCCGATGTTTTTATTTCTGAAATCCGCCAGCTTTCTTCCCTGCAGTGAGCTCACATTCATATTATTCAATTCCACCATTCCCCTGTCAGCTCCATCCAACGTTCCGAGTATATGTAAAAGGGTAGATTTACCCGCCCCCGAAGAACCAACGATGCTTACGATCTCTCCTTTTTTCACTTCAATATCTACCCCCCGCAACACCTCCACCGGTCCATATTTTTTATGAATATTTTTTCCGCTAAGCATGCAGCTAAAATGGTATTTCAATAATCAAATATTTACAAACCTAACCCATTATAAATAATAGCAAATGAAACCAGCTTTTTTTTAGAAAATTCTTCCAATCGAGTGGACAAACGAGGATTTGGAAAATTCGTTAATAAAGCTACATTTGCCGAAAATTTTAGGGTGGCGATCCACCATTGATTAAATTTTAAACCCCTGGAAAAAGATGTTTTGGACACTTGAATTGGCCTCCTACCTTGAAGATGCACCCTGGCCTGCCTCAAAAGACGAATTGATCGATTACTCAATTCGTTCCGGCGCCCCGATAGAGGTAGTTGAAAACCTGCAGGAACTGGACGACGAAGGTGAAGTATACGAAAGTATTGAAGACATCTGGCCCGACTATCCTTCACAGGAAGATTTTCTTTTTAACGAAGACGAGTACTGATCGCGGATTTCGCGAATTATTCATTACAAGGATCGAGGTTGCTTTAACAACCTTTTTTTTATTATGTACCGGGCACCAGAACAATCGCTGAGCTTCCGTTGCGTCGCACTCTTATACGTTCCGTTCTTTATTCACCATCAACCATTCACCATTCACCATTGACCATTGACTATTCACTATTCACCATTCACTATTCACCATTCACCATTCACCATTCACGACATCAGCTTCTCCGACACTCCCGTAAAACTAAACCCTCCATCGTGGAAGAGATTTTGCATCGTCACCATCCTCGTATAATCGCTAAACAACAGAGCAATGTACTTCGCGCAATCTTCAGCACTTGCATTGCCCAATGGGCTCATCTTTTCCGCATAATCAATAAACGAATCAAAGCCTTTTACACCGCTGCCAGCAGTGGTCCTGGTTGGTGATTGCGAAACAGTATTCACTCTGACTTTTTTCTTTTGGCCATAATAGTAGCCAAACATTCTTGTGACACTCTCTAGCAGATCTTTTGCGTCAGCCATCTCGTTGTAATCCGGGAACACTCTTTGAGCGGCGATGTACGTTAACGCCACCACACTTGCCCATTCGTTCAGTGCATCCATGTCCCACGCAGTACGAAGCACTTTATGCAAGCTCATGGCTGAAATATCTAAGGTTTTTTGATTCCACTCATAATTCATTTCTGTGTAATGCTTGCCCTTACGCACGTTAAGGCTCATACCAATTGAATGCAGAATAAAGTCAAAGCCGCCGCCAAAGTGTTCCATGGCTTTCTGGAAAAGATTTTTGAGATCATCCATGTTGGTCACATCGGCTCCAACCACGGGCGCATTGCCGCACTGTTCAGCAAGTTTGTTGATCTCCCCCATCCGTAAAGCAACAGGAGCATTGGTCAACACAAGTTGTGCGCCTTCTTCGTAACATTTCAACGCGGTTTTCCACGCAATGGATTTTTCATCCAGCGCTCCAAATATGATTCCCTTCTTTCTTTTCAGCAGATCATTAGCCATGGTTTTAATTTTAGGGGTGCAAAAATAAGAAGTTATTTCTAAGCGCTCGGAAACATTCTCTTTATCAGGAACACCAATAACAGCGTATATAGGAACACAAGCAGCATTCCGCTAAGTAAGTAAGAAAATAACCTGGCCAGGGAATCTCTTGGTCTTAGGAATTTCTGCAGGTATTTGTTGATTGAATAAAGAGGAATCAACGAAGCAAGAATGATTAGCATTATAACAATCGCTTTCCATTTCATCAAATGGTTGTTTACTTGCCTTTCCCTTTCCTATCTCTAATTCATCACCATTTCCTTTGCATTCTGTATCGAAGCAGCTGTAGGCTTTTCACCACTTAGCATCTTGGCCACGGCGGTTATTCTTTCCTCCAATGTCAGCAGACGAAGATTTGTTTTTACAGTAGTGTTCTCAATTTCTTTATAGACAAAAAAATGGGCGTCTGCCTTTCCTGCAATTTGCGGTTGATGCGTAATGCAAATCACTTGTCGCCTTGCTGAGAGCCCTTTGATGATGATACCCACCTGCCTGGCTGCTTCGCCGGAAATGCCCGTGTCGACCTCATCGAAAATGAGTGTGGGCAGATCGATGGATTGAGCAACGAGTGATTTTATACAAAGCATCAATCGACTCAACTCACCCCCGCTGGCTATCCTTCGAAGGGGCAGAAATTGGCCGGTTTTATTGGCGTCAAATAAAAAGTCAATGACGTCGGCGCCAAAGAAATTCAGTTCATCCAAATTATTTTGCAATCGAATTTTCAATATCGCATTTGGCATTCCCACTTGTGCCAACAAGCTATTTACCCGTTGCTCCAAAGGTTTGATTTGTTTTATCCGCGCTCCGGAAATTGTTGCTGCGATTTGCTTCGCTTTACCATGAAATTCTGCTGTTTGCTCTTGCGTTTGCCTGAGTTTATCATCAATGTCAAAAATTCTCTGCAGTTTGTCCTCCAACTGCATTTGAATCTGCAACAACTCGTTGGTCGTTTTTGCGCCGTGTTTCTTCAATAATTTATATCCCAGGGAAAGCCGCTCATTCATTTGCTCGATTTTGGCCGGATCATGACTTATGTGATTGTTTACGCGGTCTGTTTCCTCTGCAATATCCTGAAGCTCGATTTGAACTGATTCCAATCGATTAATCAGCGCTGGCAACTGCGGATGAGACGTATAAACCTGCAGTTGGTTGATCAAAATCTTCAATCGTTGCACAATCGGAGTCTCGGTTTCTTTCAACTCATAATATGTTTTGGATAACGCGCTCTTGATTCCCTCGGAATCGTTAAGCAATTTTAATTCCGCGTCCAATTCCTCTAATTCACTTTCCCTAAACCCTGCCTCCTCAAGTTCACTAAATTGAAACTGGTTGTAATCAAGTTCTTTTTCAAATTTCAGCTTTTGTTCTTTTAGCTGCTCCCACTCTTTTTTCGTTGAATGCCATTTGCGGAACGCTTCCCGGTAATGGTTGATCAAGACCGCGTGATCAGCAAGAGCATCCAGAACTTCCCGCTGAAAGCCGGTGTCGCCTAATTCCAGTGCATCAAATTGCTTGTGCAGGTCGACGAGCAAAGAACTTAACCCGGATAGTTGTGAAAGGGTAACAGGTGTATCATTGACAAAAGCCCGCGATTTTCCATTCGTGTTGATCTCCCTGCGGATAATCAATTCATCGTTTGTCTCAAGATCATTCTGCTCTAAGAATTCAATTATCTCCTTCTTGCCGTCAACATCAAACGTTCCCTCTACAAAGCACTTTTTCTCTTTATTTACCAGTGCAGTACTGTCAGCGCGGGCGCCCAATATCAGGCTTAACGCACCAACGTCCCTGCGCCTGTTTCTCCCGTGATCACATTCAAATTCCCGGAAAAATTGATCTCCAACTGATCAATGATAGCATAGTTCTGTATGACGAGTCTTTGCAGCATGGATCGCTGATTGAATAGATTCAATTCGTACGATGAGCAAATTAGGGAAATGGTATCAATACAGTTATCAAAGTTTTCAACGCTTGAATATGAGAAAAAAACCCCCGACGCATCGGCCGGGGGAAAAATAAAAAGAAAATTTTTTTATATAGTTAGGGAGAACCTTTCGCTACTTTATCTCTACCTTATTGTTCAGGTCATCATCTACGAGTATGCGACCGCAATTCTCGCAAACCATTACTTTTTTGTGTTGTTTTATCTCGCTCTGCTTTTGAGGGGGAATAGCATAAAAGCAACCACCGCATGCGTCACGTTCAACAGGGACAACAGCCAAACCGTTACGGTAACTCTTCCGGATTTTATCGTAACTAGTCAACAGTCGATCGTCTACGTGTTCGCGGGCCTCAGCTGCCATTTTATTAAAATGCTTTTCTTCCTTTTCTGTAGCCGCAATGATTTTTTCAAGCTCACCTTTCTTTGTGGTTAGCACGCCGTCCTTCGCGGCAATTGCCTTCTTGGCTTTGTCGAGCGCAACGGCCTTCTCGGCAATCTCTTCATTGGCATCCTTAATGTGTTTCTCGCAAAGTTTTACCTCCAACTGCTGCATCTCAATCTCCTTGTTGACGGCTTCAAACTCGCGATTATTCTTCACGTTGTCAGTCTGCTTTTCATATTTTTTGATCAATGCCTGCGCCTCCTTTATGGCTTCTTTCTTTTGCTCGATAAACTCGGTAATCCCATTGATCTCTTCTTCGATGCGGGTTTGTCGCGAGTGCAGACCCTGGATTTCATCTTCAAGATCGGCTACCTCCATGGGCAGCTCTCCTTTTAGAATATGAATTTCATCCAGTTTACTTTCAATCTTTTGAACGGTAACGAGAGAAGAAAGTTTTTCTTCAACTGAGAATTCTTTTACTTGTGGCATTTATAGTTTATGTTTTTTTCTTGTTTGTAGCGTCGGCTCTGGTGATAAACTCCAACCCTTCTTTCAACCAACGAAATAATGCACTGGGTTGGTTTGTATCTTAGTTTTAAGGACGGCAAAGTTACGAAATTTTTGCTCCAAAATTTCAGCCAGCAAATCGATTGTAAACTGCTCGCTCTCGAAGTGGCCAATGTCAGCAATCACCATCCGACCATTCGCATCAAAAAACTCGTGATATTTCATATCGCCCGTTATATAAATATCCGCTCCGGCGCTTAAAGCCTTAAGAACAAGGAAACTGCCCGCTCCGCCGCAAAGAGCCACCCGCTTAACCGGTTTATTCAGTAAGGCGGTATGCCGGATGATCTGTAGATTAAATCGCTCCCTCAATTGACTGAGAAATTCAATTTCCTCCA
>VBAU01000465.1 GCA_005883855.1 Bacteroidota bacterium | reverse complement strand
GGTCGTACCCTCGGAACGGGCCAAGGCGGTATTTATGAATTTACAGGGGAACACGCACATTTGGTTTTTCCATCCACCGATTACTTTTATTCACTGCTTGAGATAGGTGATTATTTCATAGCAAATAAGAATCCATGGTGGAAAACTGTTTTGTTTGATCATTCTTTTAATGTAATGCAATCGCGTGTTGCTTATGGCACTTTTTTAAAGGGTACAAACTATTGGTGGTACGGAAATCAGGTTGCTTTGTTAGACACTGGTGCGTTGAAGAGGGGCGTCATCAAGTTGCTTCCTCCGCCCAGGCAGCTGGGTGACATTAACAACGGTCAAATTTCCTATCCATTTACAGACTCTGACGGATTCATTTGGGCGTCATCGAATAACGGTGTCATTCGCATTGACAAAGACGGAAATATGAAAAGGTTTGATCTTAGCGGCGGCCGTGGATCAAATCAAACCCACGGTTTTTTTGAGGACGCTGAAGGAAATGTCTGGGTAAGTGGCAACGGAGTCACTAAATTTTTTAATAAAAATTTTGAGGCCTTTACAAAAATCGACGGGCTGCCATCCCAAGCTGTTGCTTGCCTTTCAAAAGATGCCCGGCAGAATATCTGGTTATCACAACTGGATGGTATCTCGTGTATCCAACAGGGCAAGGTGTATACATTTAAGTATCCCCTGTCAATCAGAAAACAAATTTCAACCTCAAGGATAATGATCCACGGGGATTCATTGTGGCTGGGTTATTCGGGGTTGGCTCTTTTTAAAATATATTTCAATCCTCAGCCGCGACTTCTTTTAATAAGAAAATGGCCGTCGCCTTTCGAAAAGAACAGGATCATTTACTCCGTAGGATTCTACCCATATAAAGACGGCAATTTGCTTTTGAATTTTGATAATCAATTATTCCGCGTGGGCAAAGATGGAGAGCTAAGAATGGTGCGGGATACGTTCTTTTTCAAGTTCATTGTTGTGGGAGATGAACTTTGGTCCGCCCCTGTTACCGAAGGCATCTTGAGATGGAAAATCCGGCAAGTTAATGACAAACTGCAATTGGATAGGATGCCACCTAAGTATTTGGCAGGAACCAGGGGTATGGCTCTCACAAAAGATACGGCCAGTAATATCTGGGTAGGCACTCTCGATAAGGGCATTGTGAAATTTGAAAAGCAGATCAATGGCAGAATTGTCATTCGCCATTACGGTATTAAGGAGGGACTTGCAAGTAGCAATGTTTACAATGTTGTCGCGGATCACGCCAATAAACTTTATGCGAACACAAATCATGGTCTCTGTTATCTGCATACTGATTCAGGCGCACAGACTTTTGAAAATTTAACCCGCAAATTTGGTTTTTTTGTTGAGAATTTTTCTGACATAATTACGACTGGTAATGGCGATCTTTGGCTCGGTTCGGCGTTTGGGGCGATACGACTTAGCAATACGCACACACAAAGGAATGTGCCTCCTAAGGTTTTTATAACCAAGGTTTTTCAAAATAACAAACAGGATACCACAATCGAACCGGAATCAAAATCGCATTCGTTTTCATACAAGCAAAATAATCTGTCATTTGAATTTAGTGCCACAACTTTCAAAAATGAAGAAGAAGTCCAATATAGTTTTATGCTTGCATCAAATGAGGGTCAATCAGCATGGAGTCAGCCACAGCAAATTCATCAAGTATCCTTCGCTGCTCTGTCACCGAACCGGTATACATTAAAAGTGAAGGCGCTTTCAGTCGACAATGTCTGGAGCCAAACACCAGCGGAGTATAGTTTTGTTATTCGCCCACCCTATTATGCCACATGGTGGTTTCGTTTGTTCATCGCTTCACTACTGATAGCTCTTGTTTCCACTTTTTATTGGTATCGAATAAGTCAGTTAAGAAAGCTCTTGAAATTAAGGGCAAAAATATCCAGGGACTTACATGATGAGATTGGCTCTGCGCTTACGAGCATTAATATCCTTTCAAAGGTGTCTTCTAGCCACATTGGAAGAGACTCATCAAAAGCATCTCAATTACTCGAAAAGATCACGGAACAATCACAGGACATACAGCAAAACATGAGCGATATCGTGTGGGCCATCCATCCCGACAACGACAAACTGGAAAACATCGCAATACGAATGCGTGAGTATTTAGCTCAAACGACAGACGCTAAAGACTTAACAGTTGAATTTCGCGTTGAAGACAAAGCTTTGAAAGAAAGTTTGAGTATGGAGCGACGAAAGGATCTTTTTCTCATTTTTAAAGAGGCGGTGAACAATGCGCTCAAATACTCGGAAGCGACAAAAATCATTGTTCTTCTTGGTAAAGAAAACCATCAAATCAAACTTAGTGTTAAGGATAATGGAATTGGCTTTCATGCGGGCAATGCTACCTCTTCCAATGGACTAAAGAACATGAAAGTTCGAGCGAAAAATTTAAATGGGGTGTTGAATATTCATTCATCTCCCGGTGCGGGCACATCCGTAGAATTTATCGGCCCGGCTACATAAAAATGTAGTGATGCGCAGAAGGTCATTTAATTAATTTGTTCAGGTAACCGATGTACACACAGATATTACTTTATGATGATAGTGAAATACTGTTAACAAGTTTGCAAACCTTGCTGACTGAGGAAGCAGATTTTGCTATAACTGCAATGTTTTCGAATGC
>VBAU01000083.1:19718-29419 GCA_005883855.1 Bacteroidota bacterium | reverse complement strand
ATGCACCTCCTGCCCATTGAGTACTCAGTTTTCCGTTATCGTACCTGTCCTGTCGTACGCGATAAAGTCGATTCTTATTTACCTGGAAGTTTTCATAGCTCAATTCAAATGAAACATACTGTAGTATCAGCAAACACGCGGCAATGCCGATTCCCAATCCCACAATATTAATCAGAGAATAACCTTTTTGTTTTATAGCATTCCGCCAGGCGATTTTAAAATAATTTTTTATCATCGGACTCTAAGTTTTATTGTCAATTGTCAATTATGAATTGTGAATACGAGATCTTTCATTGACCATTCACCATTCACGATTCACCAAATCATTCCGTTCGTAATGATTTCACAGGGTTAGCAATCGCCGCCTTGATCGCCTGAAAACTTACGGTTATTAAAGTGATGATCAGCGCCGCCATTGCTGCGAACATAAAAACCTCCAATTCTATAGTCGTAGTTGTTCAGCCAATTATCGAGATAATAATATGCGATCGGCGTGGCTATTAAGCACGCGAAAAGAACTAAAAGCACAAACTCTTTTGAAAGCAACCGCCATAAGTTGGGCACGCTGGCGCCAAGCACCTTGCGAATGCCAATCTCTTTAGTTCTTTGCTCCGCGACGAAACTTGCCATGCCAAACAAACCGAGGCACGAAATAAAAATGGCGAGAATAGCAAAATACGAAGACAACTTTCCAATGCGTTCCTCGGCCTTGAACTTGCTTCCAAATTCTTCGTCCACGAATTTGTAATCAAAGGGCACATCCGGCATATATTTTTTCCATACCTGCTCAATAGTGCTCAATGATCGCCTCACATTTTGTTGCGGATTCAGTCTGAGAATGAGATTGTTCATGTTGTCATAACTACCGGCATAATACAATGTAGGACGCACGGGGTAGAAAGGCGACTCTTGCATAATGTCCCTGACAATGCCAATTATGGTGAATGGTCTATTTTCCCATTTCATTATACTGCCCACCGTATTCTTAAAACCGAAGAATTTGGCAGCTGATTCGTTAATGATAAAAGCAGCTGAGTCTGTTGCAAAATCTCTTGAGAAGTCGCGCCCTTCTTCGATTTTCCAGTTTACAGTTTTGCCGAACTCGTACGACACGGCATTGTTTGGAAAATCAACGGCCATATTGGGATCTTTACCTTCCCAGTTAAAACCTCCATTGCTATTCCACACCTGTGTCAAAGGACTCATGGAACCGGCCATTTCTTCAATAGCATGTGAGTTTTTTAATTCAGTTCGTATAGCGTCGTAATGGTCTCTTATCTCTTTCTCCATATTCAAATTGATTAAACCGTTGCGGGCATAACCAATTGGCCGATTCTTGGCATGTTGAATTTGCTGATAAACGATAATTGTTCCGATAATCAGCATTACGGAAATGGTAAACTGTGTTACCACTAGAACTTTGCGCGGAATTGAAGCAAACTTACCGACACGATACGTTCCCTTTAATACTTTCAAAGGCTGAAAGGAAGAAAGATATAGGGCGGGATAGCTTCCGGAAAGCAACCCCGTTATTAATATGAATGCAGCACTAAAGATCCAAAACACCGGGCTTGACCAGATGATCTCGATTTTTTTACCGGCAATATCATTAAATACAGGTAAGAATAAAACTGCCAGTATCAAAGACAGAATAAATGCAAGCACCACGACTAAATAAGATTCCGAAAGGAACTGCCTTATTATTTGCCATCGTAATGAGCCAACCGCTTTGCGGATTCCTACTTCCTTGGCCCTTTTTTCACTTCGTGCAGTGGCGAGGTTCATGAAATTGATGCACGCCAGTATCAACACAAAAATGCCGATGATCCCGAATAAACGCACGTATTGAATGTTTCCACCAATGTTCACTCCATTTTTAAATTCATTGTATAAATTCCATTTGCGCATGGGTTGGAGAAAAACAACCCACTGGTATTTTGCTTCTTCCTTATCAACGTTGTTGAGCTTTGCATTTTTAATTTTTG
Organism: Bacteroidota bacterium; assembly: GCA_005883855.1. Lineage (GTDB taxonomy): Bacteria > Bacteroidota > Bacteroidia > Chitinophagales > Chitinophagaceae > VBAU01. The sequence goes on along the minus strand of VBAU01000083.1, from coordinate 27,434 downwards.
CAGAAACTTTTGCCATATCTGACTTGTCCGCGATCTGCACAAAGGTTTGAGAAAAGTTGCTGTTCCACGGGTGATCCATTTGCTTTACCCACGGATTTTGGACTAACCACAGTTCCCATGGCATCATGATTTTTATATCCCTGAAAGAAGTGTTGTCCGGCAAATCTTCATAGACACCGGTAACCTTTACGTTGTAGTTTCTGTCAAGCTTGATGGTTTTATTGATCGGGCTCTCCTTCCCAAAAACGGTTTCGGCAGCTGATGCCGATAACATAATGGAGTAGGGGTCCTTTAATCCTGCTCGCGTTCCGCTCAGCATTTTAAGAGTGAGCATTTCCGGGGCATCTGGTTCAAAATAATTTCCGACTTTGGTGATGTGCTTATTTCCTACAGAAAGTAAATGATTGCTCGTCCACGATGATTGCACAACATATTTAAAATCGCTTCCAAATTTAGCACGCAGCTCAGCCCCCATCAACGCAGGATTTGCAACCTGTGTTTCTACCTTGCCATTAAAAGTGGCGTGCTGCATTACTTGTGCAATGCGGTCATAATTTTTATGATACCTGTCAAATGTAAGTTCATCGTACACCCATAAACCAATCAACATTGCCACCGCCATGCCAACGGCGAGCCCGCCAATGTTAATAATGCTGTAGCCTTTGCTTTTAATCAAGTTGCGCCATGCTACTTTGAAATAATTTTTGATCATAAGAATAGTTTTTTAGCTATAAGCTCATAGCTCGCAGCTCATAGCTTTCTTTCATTCCGTTCGTAACGATTTCACCGGGTTAGCTATCGCCGCTCTAATGGCCTGTATGCTCACGGTAAGGGCTGCTATCAACATTGCCAATGCTCCTGCCACAATGAAGATCCACACGCTGATATGAATCCGATAGGCAAAATCGTTCAACCATTTGTTCATCATGTACCACGCAACAGGCGTAGCAATGATGGCGGCGACAATTACCGGCTTTATGAATTCCTTCAATAATCCTTTCGTGATACCGAGCACACTGGCGCCCAGAACTTTCCTAATGCCTATTTCTTTGACGCGTTGTTGGATCGAATACAAGGATAATCCCAGCATCCCCATGGATGCGATGAGAATGGCGAGAAAGGAAAACCAACCGAAGATGTTTCCCAGGCGCCTTTCACTCTTATACATTCGGTTCAGGTTATCATCGAGAAAATTGTATTCAAAAGACTGCTTCGGATAGTATTCGTGAAATTTATTTTCAACGAGGCTCGTTAATTGCTGTGCCCTCCTTTGATTAAACCGCACGAAGAGATATTGAAAACGCAACGGAGCATAATGCATGACCAGTGGCTGTACTGCCGTTTTGAGTGGAGTGATATTAAAGTTCTCCACAACGCCCAGGACTTTTCCTCTCTTCAAAACCACATCTGGCCTTACCCACTGCATCGTTTTACCAATTGCCGCTACAGGATCCTTCCATCCCATCTTCTTTACCGCTTCTTCATTTAGAATAAAGCCTTCGACTTTATCTGTTGGATGATCGGCAGCGAGGTTACGTCCTGCGAGCAATTTCATTTTCATCGCCTTGACAAAATCTTCGTCTATAGAAAGCATTTGCATCGAATATGTTTTGCTCAGGTCGGCGCTCCCGTCATTCACCTGGTTTACTGGAATGTTGAGCCCCGGTACTACTTCTGAACCTGCAACAGAGAGAATGGAACTCTCACGAAGCAAGGAACTTTTAAATGAAACCAGCCGTGTTGAGTCCATGTCTTTTGGTAGGGTTACTATGAGGACGTTTTCTTTGTCAAACCCAAGTTTTTTGTTTTGCAAGAAATGAAGTTGCCGGGTTACCAATACCGTGCTTGCAATAAGTGTAATGGAAACTACAAACTGCAAAGTGACTAACAGTTTACGAAACGAAACACCCTGACTGCTTTGGAGCAGTCTTCCCTTTAGTACTTCTACTGGTTTGAATGCCGACAGAACGGTTGCTGGATATAAGCCAGCCAGCAAACCCACCGCCATCACAAGTAAAATCAAGACAAACACCAGCTCATAATTTTTCGCAAAGTCGATGTGGAGGTCTCGTTCCGAAAGTTGATTGAAAAAGGGTAAAACGAGCAATGTGATCAGCACTGCCAGCACCATCGAGATCAAAGCGAACAGTGTGGTCTCTCCGAGAAATTGACTGAGTAATTGCCGTTTTTCCGCACCTACTACTTTTCTGAGCCCCACTTCCTTCGCTCTTGTGAGGGAACGGGCTGTTGACAGATTGGTAAAGTTGAAACACGCTATAAGCAGAACGAAAAGCGCAACACCTGCAAAAACATAGATATAAGTAATATCACCATTGATGCGCAGCTCGCCAACCATATTTGAATGCAAGTGAATCGAAGTCAGCGGCTGAAGATGAATATCCTGGTTGCCATCTGCTTGAGGATTGTTGATGATGTATTTATTTACAAACGCAGGAAACTTTTTTTCAAGATCGGCGGCTGAGCTATTATCATTCAATAATAGGTATGAATGGAACATGTGAAAGGCCCAGAAGTTGCTTAAGTCTCCAATGGTTTGCAGAGATACAACTGAATTGAATGTAAAGCTGGAATTAGCGGGAAGCTTTCTTGCGATTGCTGTTACCTGAACGGTAACTCTTCCAACAAAAGAATTCACTTCAAGTGTCTTCCCGATAGGATCTTCATCACCAAAATATTTCCTTGCCGTTTCACTCGTTAGAATAATGCTATTGGGTTGCTTGAGCGCTGTATTGCGATCACCTTTTTCCAGCTGTACAGAAAATACATCAAGGAAAGTCGAATCGGCGTAGAGAAGATCCGTTTCATAGAAATGTTGTCGTCCGGGTTGCCCAATATCAGTCTTCTCAGCCTTAAGCAAACGTGTATAGTTTCTGATCTCTGCATAGTCTTTTTTCATCGTAGGTGCCCAGGGCGCTGGCGATACCGCAAGACTGGTTATGCCATTGGGTCCTTCGGCTTCAGAAGTTAACCTGTAGATGTTCTTCGCATGCACGTTGTACTTGTCGTAGCTTAATTCATTTTGAATAAACAGAAACATGAGGAGGCAGCAAGCGAGACCGATTGACAAGCCGACAATGTTAATTGTTGAAAACACCTTGCTTCTCGCCAGGTTTCGCCATGCCGTTTTGAAATAGTTTTTGATCATGACTCTTAAATTTTTGTTGTCAATAGTGTCCCGATAGCTATCGGGATGTCAATTGTCAATATGACTTTCCGGCAATCGGACACGCATTCACAATTCACAATTGACCATTCACTATTCCGTTCTCAAACTCTTCACCGGGTTCGCCACCGCCGCTCTTATTGCCTGGAAACTTATTGTAGCAAGAGCAATAACAATGGCGACAATTCCACCAACAAGAAATATCCACCAGCTTATGTTTATTCGATAGACATAATCCTGCAACCAGCTATGCATGTAATACCACGCAACGGGCGTAGCAATTACAAATGCAACGCTGATGAGAATGATAAACTCCTTTGAAAAAAGGTATACGATGCTGCTAGCTGTCGCGCCCAGTACTTTGCGAATACCCACTTCCTTGATACGTTGCACTGCCATGAATGACGCCAACCCGTACAAACCAAGGCAGCTGAGAAATATGGCGATGATCGCGAAAATTTGGTACAGCTGTGATAACTGGTTTTCCTGCCTGTAAAAACTTTCGACCTTATCATCCAGGAATTTGTATTCGAAGACAAACTCAGGGAATGTTTGGTTCCAAATTTTCTCAATGGATCGCATAGCCGATGATACATCCGATGTGATCAATTTTATTCCTGCCTGGGTGTAGCCTCTTCTGAGCGTGGTAATAAGAACCGGGTCGATTCCACGGCGAAACGACCTGTCATTGTAATCCTTTATAACGCCAACTATCCGGCCGTTTATGAATCCCCAGAGATTGATTTCTTTCTCCAAAACGTCCTGTGCATTGACGATTCCCAAATTCGTTACGAGTTTTTGACTAACCAGGAATTCTCGTGCAGTATCTGATGGTTGAAGATTTCTGCCGGAAACAAGTGATAATTTATATGTTGGTATATACTGGTCATCGGCGAATTTAGTGATAGCATAAAAGTCTGTTTCTTTTGCAGCATGATTATACTTGAACGTGCTCCACATATCATTATCGTCTTCAACAGGAGTGTTGGAGCTGAAACTTATATTTTGTACGCCTTGAACACTCTTCAATTGCTGTCGCAGGAAGTCGAGTTTGCTTGTAGCACTGCTATCACCAGGGAAAGGGATGTTGACAATTGCTGTTTTATCAAAACCCAGAGGCTGGTGAATGAAATAGCTCATTTGCTTAACAATAATGAGTGTTCCGATGATCAGGGCTTGTGCAATGACAAACTGGAAAACAACTAATCCTCTTCGTAATGAAATTCCCTTTGTCGCTGCAGCGGCCGCCTTGTTTTTTAGAGCATTTATCGGGTTAAAGCGTGCCAGGACAATGGAAGGATAAAAGCCTGCCAGTACTGTTACCACAACTGCAGTGAGTGAAAGAAATGTAACAATGGCCAAAATGTCCGTGTTGTGGACAGAGAGTGGCTTTTCTAATATTCTTCCAACAAAGGGCAGTGTAAGTACAACCATTACTGCAGCGAGCACGATCGACGTTAAGACGAGCAAAAAGGTTTCCGTGAAGAATTGAATTTTCAAGCTGGAGCGGTCGCTGCCTAACACTTTCCTGATACCTACTTCTTTTGACCGGTTAACAGCTTGTGCCGTTGAAAGATTGATGAAATTCACGCAAGCGATTAAAAGAATGAACGCGCCGATCAGCCACAGTGCCTTAATCATTCCCCGGCTCATGGTGCGGTTGCTAAAGTCATTTGTTTTAGTGTCATAATGTATTTGGCTCAACGGCTGTATGATATGACTGTCCTTGTTCTCCGGCGACTTCATTTTTTTGACGAAAGCTCTGAGTTGGGAGTTAAATGATGCTGCTGAAACATCGCGTGGCAACAGCACATAACATCCATAGCTTGAACCCGTCCCATCCCAGTTAGTGGATTTTAGAAAATCAGCCGTATAGCCGGTGCCGAATGAGATGACTGCTTTGAATTGCAGATCCGTATTCTCGGGAACATCGTCCAATATTCCTGACACTTTCAACACATCCCGGTTGTTCCATTTCAGATTTTTTCCAATTGCAAACTGCCAGTCACCGAAATATTTTTCTGCGATGGTTTTTGTCAGTACAACGGAATTCGGATTTTTTAATGACGATGCACTACCAGCAAGCCATTTGAAATCAAAGATGTCAAATAAAGAAGGCTCCGTAAAAAACACTCCTTTTTCCTCTTTGAATTTTTTTACTGGCTCACCATTATCATCTAGCACCTGGATTTGATCATTTCCCTCAGAATAAACGGTGGCAACTTTTTCCAGCTGCGGAAAATTTGTCCTCAAAGCGGCTGGTAATGGCGAAGGAACTCCTTTACCATAAAAAATATCGGGCGCATCAGCATGATGGTATTCGGTCAAAACACGATAGATGCGATCCTTCTTTTTATGGTAATTATCAAAGCTCATTTCATACCTGATCACAAGAAATAACACCAGGCAAACTGCGATCCCCGCAGCGAGGCCAACCATATTAATAATGGTAAAGTTCCTGTGGCGAACCAAATTCCTGAAAGCGGTTTTGAAATAATTTTTTATCATGGCAGATAACTTTTATTCTGTCAACATTTGTAATTCTGCTCATCATCCGTTGTGTCTCCCGATAACTATCGGGACACTGCATCGGTAACTCTAATGGACAAGATTGAACCGCTTCCGGGTTCCATTATGTCTGATATCATGCGCGCTACCCATATTCAGTCCCTACGAGACACTTCCCTTTGCCCGTTGCCCATTGCTTACTGCCAATCATTCACCATTCACCATTCACCATTGACCATTCACAATTCACCATTCACTATTGACTATTCCGTTCTCAAACTCTTCACCGGGTTCACAATCGCCGCCCTTATGGCCTGGAAACTAATTGTGATTAGCGCGATCAGCAGTGCCGTGATCGTCGTGATCACAAATACGGTCCAGCTAATATTCGTGCGATAGGCAAAGTCCTGCAACCACTTATTCATGATCCACCATGCGGCGGGCGATGCAATGACAATGGAGATCGCAACCAGTTTCAAAAAGTCCTTAGACAAAAGCGTCACGATACCCGTCACACTTGCGCCCAATACTTTCCGTACTCCAATTTCTTTTATGCGTTGTTCCGCACTGAATGTTGCTAAGCCAAACAAGCCGAGGCACGAAATAAGAATAGCAATCACCGTGAAGTAACCGACAATAGCAGTTAAGCGCGTTTCCGCTTCATAATTTTTTTGAAAATCCTCATCAATAAAACTGTATTCAAATGGCTCATTCGGATTTAGCTTGTGCCAGGTTGCTGAGATGGAACTTAAGAGTGACGCCACATTGCTTGCCTTTGCATGCACGATCAGGTAATTATAGTAGGGTCGATTATTTAATTGGAACGCATAGGGTGAAATAGGTACGTGCAGATCCTGGAAATGAAAATCCTTCACAACACCAATGATCGTCCACGTATACGTTTCACCGCGCCAGTCGAATTTTACTTTGCCGCCCACGGCTTCTTGCGGTGAGCTAAATCCTAAGTCTTTTATAGCTTGTTGATTGAGAATAATGCGTGCATTTGTGTCTCCGGGAAATTCTTTTGAAAACAATCTTCCTGCCATAGACTGAATGCCCAACGTTTGAAGAAGAGATTCATCGACCCAATTTGTGTGAACATCCTTTGTATCATTTACCGTTTTCCCTTCTTTGTACATTCCCATGTCGCTAGGATTGACGATGCCGGGATAAAATAGAGTCGCTCCCACATTTTCGACCTGCCGGGTATTCTTCAGTTCATTCTTCAGCGACGCATAGATATTTTTTGCAGTTGTGCTTCTTAGGGGAATTACAATCTGTTGGTCCTTGGCAAATCCAAGATCCGTTGAACGCAAGAAACGCATCTGGTTCATAATAACTACCGAAGCAATAATGAGCACGACTGAAATAATAAACTGAAATACAACCAACCCTTTTCGTAGCGCGACAGCGGCCAAAGAATTCGTAAATCTTCCTTTCAAAACTCTCACTGGCTTAAACGAGGAGAGATAAAATGCAGGGTAACTCCCGGCCAGAAGACCAGTGACGACAGCCAAAATGAAGAAGCCCACCAGGATAAACCATTGGTCCGAAAAATCAAATGACAAGTTTTTGCCTGACACACGCGAAAAAGCGGGCAGCAGCATCTTGGTGATCGCAAGCGCAATCACAAATGCCATCATGCTCATCAACAATGACTCGCCAAGAAATTGTTTAATCAATGAGCCCTTTTCTGCGCCCAGCACTTTCCGCACTCCAACTTCAGACGAACGTTTGGAAGAACGGGCAGTAGACAGATTCATGAAGTTGATGCAGGCAATTAGTAGCGTAAATAAAGCGATGGACCCGAGGATATACAGATAGGTGACGCTCACTGTGCCCGAAGCAACGATGTCATTGCTCATGCCAGAATACAAGTGCCGTTGTTTCATTGAGATCAGGAACTGTTTTTTATCAAAACCAGCAGCCTTTAGTCCCACTCTCATATACTTGTCAATAAATGAAGGAAATTTTGCTCCAAGTTTGTTTGCGTCCGCACCGGGCTTTAATAAGAAAAAGGTATT
>VBAU01000083.1:0-19621 GCA_005883855.1 Bacteroidota bacterium | reverse complement strand
CGATATACACCGGTTACTTTAAAATCAAATTCGCCATTGGTGTTGCTGTTGACGTGAATCACTTTGTTCAAAGCGGATTCAGCGCCGAAGAACTTCCGTGCTATGTCTTCACTTAACACGATGGAGTTGGGCTGGTCTAAAGAATTAGCCGGATTGCCTTCCACAAAATGGTACGTGAATAATTTAAAGAATGTAGGATCCGCGAGATAGCCGCGTGTTTCATAGAATGACTTTTGGCTTCCACCCGCGTCTTTATATTGTAGCAGGGTTTTATCCTCGGCAAAAAGTTTCATGATCCTGGCTGTCTCACTGATTTCAGGAAATTCCTGTTTCATGGCCGCTGCCATAGGTGCAGGCGTGTTCGGCGTTTTATCTTCTTTGCCATCCTTTACGAACGTAGTGGCCAATTGATACAGGTGGTCGATGTTTTTATGGTACTTGTCATAGCTCACTTCGTTGTAGATGTAAACTGTAATGAGCATACAGCAAGTGAGTCCGACCGACAAGCCGAAGATGTTGATGAAGGAAAAAACTTTATTCTTCACCAAATTTCTCCACGCAACTTTTAAATAATTTTTGATCATAGTTCTATTTTTTGTCGTTAAACGTGAGGCGTCAAACGTGAGATTTCTCTCACATTTCACGTTTCACTTTTTTATTCGGTTCTTAGCGACTTCACTGGGTTCGCAATCGCCGCCTTGATGGCTCGTTGCCCCACGGTTACCCATGCGATGATAATGGAGCTAACGATTGCCAATAAAAATATTGATGCACTCAACGAAATCCGGTACGAATAATTCTGAAGCCATTTATGCATCACGTAATATGCAATTGGTGCAGAAATCACGAATGCAACAATAATCAACAGCGTAAATTCCTTTGACATGAGATAAATGATATGCCGGACAGATGCTCCCAGCACTTTGCGAATACCAATTTCTTTTGTTCGCTGTACGGCCATAAACGACACAAGGCCATACAAGCCGAGGCACGAAATAAAAATGGCAATGACAGCAAAAATTTTATACAGCATGGAAAGCTGGTTTTCCTGCTTGTAAAAATTCGAGATCGTATCATTAAGAAAGTCGTACTCGTAAACGTAGTCCGGAAAATTTTGGTTCCACAATTTTTCAACAAAGGGCAGTACTGACTTTTCTGCGCCCGGCTTTATTTTGATGCTGACAGTCTGATAAACATCTTTCCATGTACTTAGTACAACGGGCGCCATTGGCTCTCGCAGCGAATAAGAATTAAAATCTCTTATTACTCCCACAATGTTTGCGACTTTCCCTCCATCCCAGAAGTTTATTTCCTTGCCAATGGCATCTTGCGGGTTGCGAATGCCTAACTTGTGAAGGAGTGTTTCGTTTACTACAAATTCCCGGACAGTATCGCCTGGATAGTACGGTCGCCCTGCAACAAACTGTATGTTGTAAGTTTTGAAATAATCCGCATCGGCCCACTTTAGATTGGCGCTGAAGTTGGAGTTTTTCGCTGAATGATCAAACTTAAAATCACTATTCCAATCATTCCTTTCAGAAGATGGAGTTGCGAAACTAAAACTCACGTTTTGAATAGCCCTGTTGGCCAGCAATTCATTTCGCATGTGATCGATCTTGAGGAGGCTGATGCTGTCGCCAGGAACGGGCACATTTAAAATAGAGGCTTTTTCAAAACCGAGTGAAGCGTTCTGGAAAAAATTCATTTGACTTACAACGATCAATACTCCGATGATCAAGACTTGTGCAATCGCAAATTGCAAAATCACCAGCGCTCTCCTTAGAGAGATACCACCGACCATTTTCGAGGTGATCTTTGTCTTGAGCGCGGTGGCGGGATTAAATCCTGACAGAACGATTGCAGGGTAGAGGCCGGATAGAAAGGTTACAACGATGGCAACCGAAACGACGAGCAGGATTAACCACGCGTGGGAACCAAAGTTCATGGTCATTTTTGTTTCAAGCAGTCTGTTAAGTAGAGGCAATGCCGATTCAGCTACTATTACAGCGATGATTGCCGCCGCTATGGTTATCAACGCAGTTTCGCCGAGGAATTGCCATGCCAATTGGGACCTGTTGCCGCCAAGGACTTTTCTCACACCAACTTCCCGGGAGCGATTGACGGCTTGCGCGGTTGCCAGGTTGACAAAATTTACACAGGCAATTAAAATGAGGAACACGCCTATTAGGGCCAATGCCCTGATGAGCGAATGGCTGAAGGTGTGCCTGGTGTAATTCCCAAAGCGTTTATCATAATGCATCTCAGTGAGCGGTTGCGCTACGAAAGCATCTTTTAGATACTCGGCAGGCTTGTGTCTTTTGGCAAGGGCGGTAAGCTGACCATTGAATTTTGGCACCGATAATTCAGGAGGTAGCACAACAAAGGTATAGGCGCCGCCAAAAGTGCTGACCCAATCATTTAGGTTATTTTTTGTGTAAGTGTTTTGAATAGCTGTGTAACCTGCCACGATGCTTAAGGGAAAATCTGTGTTTGCAGGGACATTTTTCAAAATGCCAGTGACTTTGTAAAGCGTCTTATTTTCATATTTGATCGTCTTTCCGATAGCCTTTTTCCAGTTGCCAAAATATTTTTCCGCTGTGCTTTGTGTAAGTACCACGCTGTTGGGATCCTTTAGGCATATCTCAGGTGTACCGGCAAGCCAGCCAAAGTCGAACATTTTAAAAAATTGTGGCTCCGCATAAAAGAAATTATCCTCATGTAGCTTTTTTTGTTGCGTGTTTTCATCATCAATGGTGATCTGCCCGCCTTTTCTGTAAATGGCAGCGACCTCTTTCAACTGCGGAAATTCGAGTCTCAATGCCGGCGCCGCGGGAAATGACACGCCGCCGGAATAATCAAAACCATCTTGCGTGGCAAACTTGCTTGCGACGCGATAAATGCTGTCCCTCTTCTTGTGAAAATTATCAAAGCTGCTTTGAAACTGAATAACCAGGAAAATAAGCAAGCTCGCTGCAATGCCGACGGCAAGACCGAGCACATTAATCAGCGCATAGCTTTTATTTCTCTGCAGGTTCCTGAATGCGGTCTTTAGATAATTTTTAAACATATACTCTACGTTTTGTCGTCAATGGTGAATGGTCAATTGTCAATTGGGCTCTCGTCAATAGCTGACCATTCACAATTCACTATTGACCATTCACTACCTCACTCCATTCTTAAACTTTCCACAGGATTCATCATAGCCGCTTTTATCGATTGCGTACTTATGGTTACTAACGCGACAATCACCGAAGCAATCGCAGCTAATGCAAACACCCACCATGTTATACTCGTACGATAAGCAAAGTCTGATAGCCACTTTTGCGTAGCCCACCATGCAATGGGAAAAGCGATCAGTGAAGCCACCAGGACCAGCAACACAAAATCTTTTGACAATAGTCTAACTAGCTGTAAAGCATTTGCACCAAGCACTTTTCTTATTCCAATTTCTTTCGTTCGCCGGGTAACCGTCAATGTAGCTAAACCGAACAAGCCCATACAGGCAATGAAAATCGACAGACCCGAAGCTATCTTTACCACCGTTGCACTTTTTTGTTCTTCCTCATAGGCGGCAGCCAATCGTTCATCCAGGAAATGATATTCGAAATCCTGGTTTGGAGCTACAGCCTGCCAGGCTTTCTTAAGAATATTGATGTTGTCCTGGATGTTTCCCCCTTTGATTCGCACAGATATGCGCGGTTGAGGAGAATTGGCAAATGACACATCGCTTGATTGTCTTGTCATAGTATCAAACTTCAGGGACATCACCAGAGGTTTTATCTTGGTGTGCAAAGACTCATAATTAAAATCTTTTGCGACCCCGATTATTTGTTGGGAGTATTTTCCAAACCTTTTTCCAATAGGATCTTTTATGCCATATTCTTTCACAAGGGTTTCGTTGACCAATATGCTGTTGTTTGTGTCAGATGCGTTTTCCGCTCCAAAACTTCTGCCCTGTAGGATTGGTATTTGCATGGTTTGGATAAAAGAAGCATCAATTTCGTTGTATTGAAAACTGTGATAGTTCTTTTTATCATCAGAAAAGCCAAAAGTTATCCAGGGTGTTTCGGCAAAACTGAACACGGATACACACGCGCTGGACACTTCGGGATATTTTGACAGCTCTGTTTTGTATAGCCGGGCCAGGGGGTATCCCTCTATGCGTCTCTTGTTAGTCGGCACAATGATCACCTGGTCTTTTTTGTAACCGAGATCTTTACGCTGCAGGTAATTCATTTGATTCCGGATCACCAGGGTACAAATGATCATGACAATGGATGCAACGAATTGGCTTACGATTAAGCCTTTTCTAAATAATCCCGCATCCTTCATTTTCAATTTTCCTTTCAGCACCTCTATAGGATTAAATCCCGAAAGAATAACCGCGGGGTAAATGCCAGCTATTAAAGCGACGATCGCCGCCAGCAACGCGCAGAATGTAATGAACAAAAGATCCACATGAAAAACGAGGTGTCGATTGATGAGCTGATTAAATGGCCCGAGCAAAGCAACCCCAGCCAGCAGTCCAATGATCACCGAAATCATTGTCACTAATAAAGCCTCGCCCCAAAACTGGCGTATCAATTGCTTTCTTTCAGCGCCCATCGCTTTTCTTACACCGACTTCAAGTGCTCTTGTGGTAGAGCGGCCAACCGACAGCGTAATAAAGTTGATACATGCAACAAGCAGTATCAAAATGCCGATGGTGGCTAGGATGTAGGAGTATTTTGGATTACTTATTGGCTGAATACCGGCAGGCAACGAATTGTCCAGGTGAATGGCAGTCAGAGGTTGTAAATACATATTGAATTCCTCTGTGCCGTAATCCTCTCCCAATTGTTGTTTCAGCATAGGTTGAAACTTTTTTTCAAGATCAGCGGACTGCATGCCGTTGCGGAGCAACACATAAGTCTCATTAAAGACATTGAACCAACTGTGCAGCGTTTTTTCACGGAAGATCAGTTTTGCATTAGTAAACGGAATCAATATGTCATACTTAATGCTTGATTCTTCCGGAGTGCGATAAGCGACTCCTGCTATTGTGAACAATTGTTTTTGATCACCCAATTGCATGTCGAAGGTCTTGCCAATCGGGTTGACATCTCCAAAGTATTTTTTTGAAATGCTTGGAGTGATAATCACTGCGTTGCTGGTGGGAAAGGAATTAGTAACACTCCCCTGAAGTAAGCCAAAATCAAAAATTCTGAAAATGGTGGAATCCACCATTGTGATGTTTTCATTGAAGGAATTATTATTAACATTGATTAGCGTATTGAATGCAAATACTCTGCACATGGATTCTACTTCGGGAAAAGTACTTTGCATGGCGGGTCCCATTGGAATAGCGGTAACCGTGTTCTTAAACTCCTGTCCCTGAAATTTCTCATCCTGCCAAACTCTATAGATCCGGTTGGACTTTGAGTGGAAACGATCGTAGCTGAACTCACTTCTCACGAAAATCATAATCAGAATGCAACAGGTGATGCCAACTGCTAAACCTAATACATTGATAGCAGTGTATGTCTTGTAACGCATCAAGTAGCGCAGCGCGATCTTTAAATAGTTCTTGAACATCACTTAAAGTTTTGTTGTCATCCCGATAGTCATCGGGAGTGACTAGTGAATTGTCAATACGAATACTCTCCAATTGACAATTGACAATTCACCATTCACCAGTTCACTCTGTTCTTAGCGACTCTACCGGGTTCGCAATCGCCGCTTTGATGGCCTGGAAACTGATTGTCAACAATGCTATGATAACGGCCATCGCCGCTGCAAATGCAAACACCCACCAGCTAATGCTCACCCTGTATGCAAAATCCTGCAGCCACTTATGCATAGCCCACCGCGCTATCGGAAAAGCAATTACCGAAGCGATGAGCACGAGCTTTAGAAAATCTTTTGAGATCATAGCAACAATATTGCTCACGTCTGCTCCAAGGACTTTTCGAATTCCAATTTCCTTTGTGCGCTGCTCTGCCGCATACGTTACCAGCCCAAATAGACCCAGGCAGGCAATCATAATGGCAAGCACCGCAAACGTTATGAATATGTGTCCTGTCTGCTGTTCCGTCGCATAAAGGTTATTGAATTGCTCGTCCATGAATGAGTAATCCAAAGGCAGGTTGGGTGATAGCGCTTTCCACTTAGTTTCGATTTGTGCAATAATGGAGGGAATTTTCGCGGTACTGATGCGAACTGAAATATTACCAGTTTCTTTTCTTAGAACAAATGCCAACGGCGTGACCACTTGTCGTAGTGAACTAAAATTGAAATCTTTCACTACACCGATGACGTGAAACACATCCAGTTTTTTTGTCTGCGGATCCTGTATCCTGTATAATTTTTTATCTAAGATTTCCTTAGTGTTCAAAAATTTTGCTGCAGCTTCATTAATGATGATACCGGTTGAATCAGTTGGAAATTGCGATGAAAAATTTCTGCCCTGAACTATTTTCATGCCAAGCGTCGGAACATAGTTCTCATCAATACCCCACATCTGCGAAGACATAGCGGTCTTTTGATCAAGCGCGGGTGTTGTAAATAATGCATCATTGCTCCTGTTATAGTTAACAGGTAAATAGCCGCTCAAAGTCGCATTTTCCACACCACTTATTTGTAACAATTCATTCTTGAATGTTACGGCCTGTTGACCAAGCGCATCGGTACTATTAATCACCAATACCTGCTTGCGATTAAAACCTATGTCCTTACTCCGGATGTAGTTTAACTGGGTATAGATAACGATCGTACCGATGATGAGGAGAATGGAAATAAAAAATTGGAAAACCACCAGAGCATTTCTTAACCACGATCTTTTAAAGCCCGCTGCAAGTTTTCCTTTTAGCACAACAATAGGTTGAAACGCCGATAAGAAAAATGCCGGGTAGCTACCAGCAAGTAAACCCACGGCCAGCATAAGCACAACAAGCGACGCAAGCATGGACGGCTGAAACAATGTGTTCACATGAATACTTTTTCCCGCAAGCTGGTTGAAATAGGGCAGCAGTAGCCATGCAATCAGAACGGAGAGGAGCAAGGCAATGAAGCTTATCAAAACTGACTCCGTCAAGAATTGTTGGATTAAATTCTTCCTTAATGAGCCTAGTACTTTTCTTACGCCAACTTCTTTTGCACGGTTGGATGACCGCGCCGTGGAGAGATTCATAAAGTTTACGCAAGCTATCAGTAGAATAAATACGGCGACAGCCGAAAAAATATAAACAAACTGCATGTTGCCGTTTCCCCACAACTCACCTATTTTATTAGAGTGCAAATGAACGTCGGTTAATGGCGTGAAGCTGGCACGTATATAGCCGCCGCTTTTCTTAAAGTCATCAAGGCTGAGGTTAATCACATCCTTTATCTCGGGCCCCACATAGCGGTCCATCATTTTGTTTAACTCCGGTTCGAGTTTTTTTGCGTCGGACTCTTGTCGTAACACAACGTATGTGTTGTAGTTTTCGCTTAACCAATTGGAACTTCTGCTGTCCTCGTTTTCAATTAAAGGAACAAAAAAATCAAAATAGAAATGCGACTGAGGCGGAATATCCTTTATAACGCCGGTGATTTTATAATCGCCTGTATCGTTGATAAGCATCGTTTCTCCGACTACATTGGTGCGATCGAAATATTTTTTCGCAATGGTTTCTGTTATCACTAAGGAATGTGGCTCTCTTAACGCCGTTTTTGGATCACCATCCAACATGGGGAGAGTGAACACATCAAATAGGGTCGAGTCGCCGTACCCTACTCTTCCTTCGCGGAGATTTTGATTGCCCTTTCTTACTAAGAAGCCGCCGTACCATTTTACGCGGGTGTATTGCTGTACTACCGGGTATTCTTTAACCATCGTCGGCCCCATCAACGCCGGAGTAACGGCGAGATCAGCATAGTTACCGCCAAATTTAATTTCATTGTTGACCCTAAAAATTCTGGTTGCTTTTTTATTGTACTTATCATAGCTCAACTCATCTAACACATAAAGAAAAATGAGGAGGCAAGTAGCAAGCCCCGCTGCAAGACCGATAATATTTATTGACGTGTAGAACTTATTCTTAGATAAGTTTCTCAGTGCAGTTTTAAAATAATTCTTTAACATGTTATTTTTTTTACGTTCTCACTCCGTCCGTAACGATTTCACCGGGTTAGCCATCGCTGCTTTCACCGATTGAAAACTCACGGTTAACAGCGCTATTGCCAGCGCTGCAATTATGGCGACGGCGAAAATCCACCAGCTGATTTCTATTCGATAAGGAAAATCTTTTAACCAGTTATTCATTGACCACCACGCAACGGGAAAAGCAATGAGCGACGCGATCAAAACCAGCGTCATGAAATGGCGGGAAAGTAGCCCTACAATGTCCAACGCGTTTGCTCCCAGTACCTTCCTGATCCCGATTTCTTTTGTCCTTTGTTCTGCGCTGAAAGCTGCCAATGCAAACAAACCCATGCACCCGATAAAGATGGCCATGATGGTAAAAATCCACAACAGATCGCTCAGCTTTTCTTCGCTCTTGTACATGGCTCCATAAGTCTCGTCCATGAATTTGTAATCCAAAGGATAGGCTGGTACAAATTGATTCCACTTACCGTTGATAAACGCAAGTGTATTCTTGATATCAGCGGTTTTCAATTTTAATGCAACCTTATAGGTAACCTGCGGATAGAGTTGTATGACCGATGCAGATACTTTTTCGTGCAAACTTTTATAATGGAAATCTTCGACAACGCCAATTACCTTTCCCTTCTTTATCGGTTGAGTCGTATCTGTGGGAGCCCATTCATTCCAATAAATAGGTTGGCCGATTGCTTTTTGCGGAGTACCAAATCCCCATTCTTTTACTGCTGTTTCATTAATCAGGAACGCTTCTTTCACATCCGTCGACATATCCCTTGAGAAATCCCTGCCCGCAATAATTCGCAAGCCCAACGTTTTTACATAGTCATGATCGCCGATAAAAACATTTGCCGGATATTCTTTTTCTCCACCTTTCGACGGAAGAATAATCCCATCGCCTGCATATTGATCGCCTGGCAACCCATATCCCGAGGTAACAGCGAGAATATCCGATGAACTCCGAAGTTGCGATTTAAAAGTTTCAAGAGTTTTTGGATTTGTCTGGAGACTATCTCTCAGCTGGAAGTACACTACTTGCTCCTTATTAAACCCAAGATCTTTATTGTTCAGGTACTTTGTTTGTTTATAGACAATAATGGTGGAAACAATTAGCAAAACGGAAAGCGCAAACTGGATCACCACCAACGCATGCCTCAGCCATGAAGTGCTGCCGGTTCCTATGAGCTTCATGTTTTTTAACACTTTGATTGGCTGGAAGCCGGACAGAATTAATGCAGGGTAAATTCCGGCGATCACACCGATGAGGATACCGACTGTAACAATGATCAATGCCAGCACAGGATCGGTTAGCGGATTGAAATGAATCGTTTTACCGGTGAATTGATTCAGCCATGGAATGATAAAGCCAGTTGCAACAGTTGCCAAGGCCATGGAGAAAACCGAAAGCAATATTGTTTCACCGATAAATTGGATGATGAGTTGTTTGCGATCTGCGCCGACCACTTTTCTAACACCTATTTCTTTCGCTCTTCGAAAAGACCTCGCGGTTGCGAGATTGATAAAATTGAAACAAGCAATTACCAAAACAAACAACGCAATGATGGATAGGGCCTTCACATATGTTTCATTGCCGCGAACAGCGTTATCGTAAACAAAGTCCGATGATTGAAGATGTATGCCGGTTAATGACTGAAAAAAAGGAAGAAAAGTAGATCCAACCTGCGTGAACGTTGGAAAGATATCCTTCTTCATGTAGGCCTGGAACTTATCCTGTAAATGCTGGATGTTTGTGCCAGGTATTAGTTTTACATAAGTATAGAACTGGTGCCACGTCCATCGCTCCATTCTTTCCTTTGGAAGACCCGCAGAGGAAAGAGACGAAAATGCGAGGGAAGATTGGCGAAGACCCCTTTAACGACCATGTTCCCCTTATTGATCCTTAAAACCTGGTCAATGGGATGAGTATTCCCAAAGTAACGCTTTGCCAGGTCTTCAGAAATAACAATGTTGCCAGAATCTTTTAATGCTGTGGAAGCATCGCCACTGATGAACGTGATTGGAAAAACCTGGAAGAACGTAGGATCCACCAACAATCCTTTTTCTTCGTAACCTTTTTTGTCGCCATTCTCCATTAGGAACTTATCGTTCGACATCAATATTCGAGCGGTCGTACTTACTTCGGGGTATTCTCGTTTTAGAAAAGTAGCGAACGCAGGAGGGACGCAAGCTGCATAAGAAATTGTATTGTTATCATTCCGTTGTTCATAAATGCGGTAAATGTTTTCTCCATCCGGAACGAATTTGTCATATTTCTTTTCATCCCATACAAACAAGGCAATGACTAAACAGCCGATGATGCCGATGGTTAGACTCAGAATATTGATAAAGGCGAAACCCTTGTACCGCCATAAATTCCGAATTGCTGTTTTCAAATAGTTTCTTAACATGGTTATTTCTGTTTTAGCCGTGAGTCGTCATTGTCAGTCCCGAAATTCCTTTCATGTCTCACGTTTGACGTCCTCACTCCGTTCTCAAACTCTTCACTGGGTTAGCAATCGCCGCCCTGATGGCCTGGAAGCTGATTGTGAACAAGGCAATCATGACCGCAAGCAAACCCGCTCCAAAAAATATCCACCAACTGATAGAAATTCTATATGCAAAATCCTGCAGCCAGTTATGCATAATGAACCAGGCAACAGGAGAAGCAATCACAAAAGCTATCACAACAAGCTTGATAAAATCTTTTGACAAAAGCGCCACTATATTGGTGACGGACGCCCCGAGTACTTTTCTCACGCCGATTTCCTTTGTCCGCTGTGCAGTTGCAAAAAGCGAAAGGCCGAGTAATCCGAGACAGGCAATGAAAATGGCGAAGCCTGAAAAGATTGCAAACACTTTCCCAAAGAGTCGATCGTTGGCATATTGCGCATTGAAACGGTCATCAAGAAATGAGTAATCGAAAAGGTTGCCTGGGAAAAGCGCGTCATATTTTTTCTTTATTGAGGTAATCGTTGTGGGAAGATCCTTCGGTTGCACTTTAACTGAAATCGGGCTGTTTGTACTGTATGCCGGAAACAGCATCGTAGGCTCTACCGGGTACCGCAAAGATTTCTGATGGTAATCATTTATTACGCCAACGATGTCCCATTTTTTATCCCATCTGATTATTGTTTTTCCAATAGCATCTTGTGGCGACTTGAATCCCAAAAGCTTGATGGCGCTTTCATTTAGAATGATATTGTGCAGTTTTCCAAAATTTGGATTGAAGTCAGTATAGATGTAGTCCCTGCCTGCAAGAATTTTGATTTTATACACGCCGAGGTAACCGATGCTTATCCCGGAGTGACGCATGGTAAAGCGGATAGTAGAATCCTGGTCGATTCGGCGAACATTGAAACTTCTGCCAGTTTCACCACCAGGAAGATTCCAGGATGTGGCTGCTCCTTCCACATGCGGTATTTTTTTCAGCTCTTCTGTAAAAATGTTTTCCCTGTTAATAAACGTCGAGTCCCAATTTGTGAGCTCAGGTGGTCGTATAACGAGCATCTGGGAGATGTTCATCCCAAGATCTTGCGCATTCACAAAACTGATCTGCCTATAGACTACGAATGAGCCGATGATCAATGCTACGGTGATTGCAAATTGGCCGACGACCAATGCTTTTCGTAAAATGATTCCTTTGGTCGATGTGGTATATTTTCCTTTGAGAACAAGTATGGGCTTGAATGATGAAAGGACGAACGCAGGATAAAATCCCGAAACTAAAATGCCAGTTATGATTAACGCGATCAAGGTTATGGTAATGCTGTAACCGCTTAGGCCCTTTTGAAACAAATAAAACAGGGATAGATCATACTTGATAAGATTGTTGAAGCCGCGCTGAAGAAGTGTTACCATCAATAGGGCAAGGCCCAGCGCAATCACATTGATGAAAAAAGATTCTGAAAGAAACTGCTTTACGAGTTGTTGTTTCGTAGCCCCGGCTACTTTTCTTACGCCAACTTCCTTTGCCCGTTCCATCGATTTTGCCGTTGCCAGGTTAATATAATTCACCCAGGCGATCACGATGATCAAGGCAGCGATGATCAATAACCCCCATACGGTTGTGGCGCTTCCTGTTCTTCCAATTTCATATTCGAAATCGGAATACAGGTGGGCTTTTGAGAGCGGCTGCAAAAAGAATTTCTCATCTGTTCCTGACACTTTAGTTCCCTGGAAGTGCCGTTGGCTGAATGCTGGAAATTTTGCCTGTAGCTTTTTGTAATCGGTCCCATGCTTCAGTTGAATGTAATGCCAGAAATCAGAATCGGTAAAATTATAATCGGCATCTTTATAAGGATTGGGATTATTCCCAGCGTATAATGTGGAGTACGCTGCAAGAATGTCGAACTGCAAATGCGAATTTTCCGGAACGTTTTTACACACGCCGGTGACTTTATAGGGTACGGAATCCGTTCCCATAAGTACACTCTTACCGAGCAGGGAAGAGAAATTATCATCTTTCACGTCAAAAATTTTCTCTGCTGAAGCCTGAGAAAGTATCAACGTGTAAGGATCTTTTAAAGCTGAGTTCACGTCACCCGCGATCAAAGGATACGTGAACATGGTAAGGAAAGAGTTATCAACGCCTAGCACCTCCTGCTCGCCAATCTTTTTCTCACTATTGATTATGATCTGTGTTCCAAAGGGCTCGACACGAGCGTGATTTATCACTTCAGGGTAATCGTCTTGCATGGCTTTGCCAATTGCGGAGTAGGTGATGGTTCCATGCTGGATTAATTTACCGTTTTGATATCGATCGTTGTAAACACGGTAGATGTCTGCCGTATTTTTGTTGAACCGGTCAAAGCTTAATTTGAAACTGACGTATTGAAGTATCAGCAGGCAGGCCGCCATACCGATAGCCAGCCCGGCGATATTGATAAGAGAGAACGTCTTATTCTTCCACAAATTTCTCCATGCCGTTTTGAAATAGTTTTTTATCATGGCATTTCGTTTTAATAGCAGTTGTAATCATCGCTCTCTCATGTATGTTCCGTATTAGTACACTCCCCATTGACCATTGACCATTCACAGGAAAAGGCTTTATTTCTCCAAAGGTTTCGTAAAGCGATTTTGAAAAAGTTTTTGATCATAATTATTATTTACCCAGCGTTAGAATTTCTGTTCATCGCCTGTTGTGTCACTCACTTGTACTCTTGAAATTCTGCTCAACAGAATTGTTACAGTTGAAGAGTGCGACGCAACGGAAGCATCATTCTTATTCTTAGCCCGGCTCATAAACATTTACCACCTAATCCCTAAAATCTCATTAATCATGGTTCTAATTATTCGGTTCTCAAACTCTTTACAGGATTCGCCACGGCGGCTTTCATTGTATTCAGGCTCACGACCATCAATGTCAGAAGCATAATGAGAATTCCTACTGCTCCAAAAAGCCAAATGCTAATATGAATCCGATAAGTGTATTTATCCAGCCAGTTGTTCATAAACCACCACGTGATAGGAACAGCAATAACAAATGCGATCATTACCAGCTTCAGAAATTCCTTTGAGATAAGCAGCAATAATTGTTGAATCGTTGCGCCCAGCACTTTTCGTATTCCTATTTCCCGGACGCGCTTCTCGATGGTAAACGATGCCAACCCGGCAAGTCCAATACAACAAATGAAAATGGCCAGCCCAGCGAAAATGTTTGTGATCTTGCTGATGAGTTCCTCGGTTAAGAATTTTTTTCCGAATTCCTGGTCAACGAATTGGTATTCGAAGGGGTAAGCAGGATTATATTTCTTAAAAATGGTTTCAATCGAGCTCAATGCCTTTTGCGGTTGCACAGCCTTGTTTAATCTTATGCTTATTGAATTAGCACCATTTGGCTCGAAAAAAACCATCATGGGTTCTACCGGTTCAAACGGTGACCCCATGATAACATTATCGGTCACGCCAATGACAGTAAATGTTCTTTGATATCTCATTTGCATGCCAACCGGATTTTTTAGCCCTATGGCATCTACAGCAGCTTTATTCAGTAGCATCGCAGCGGAATCGGAAGGTGTGCCAGAGAAATCTGCTCCCTGGAGCATTTTGATGCCCATGGTTTTTGTAAAATCTATATCCGCGGTTTCACCAGAAAAAATGATGTTCATATTGACAGGTTTGCCGGACCAATCCGGCGCCGGTGATCTCCACCATATATCCGTTATGGGCGACATTGTTCTTGTGACTGAGCTTATAAATCCTGTGTTCAGCAACTCCTGTTTTATGACTGCAAATTTTTTTTGCGTATCGGAAGTGGCGGATAACATGATCAGGTTATTCGGATCGTAACCAATATCCCGATTCCTGGTGTGCTGAATTTGCTGGTAAATAATGATCGTTGCGGAGATAAGTAAAATGGATGTAGTAAATTGTGCCACTACCAAAATCCGCCGGGGTATGGCAGCGCTTTTACCCGCAAGAAACGTTCCCTTCAAAACCTTTATGGGGTTGAATGATGAGAGATAAAGAGCAGGATAACTGCCCGCGATAATGCCTGTGCAAGTGATAAGAATTAGCGCACCGACCCAAAAGGTGGGTTGCTGAACTGATATCGTCAAATGCTTATCAACAAGTGTGTTGAAGGAAGGCAACAGCAAATAAACCGCGCCAATTGATAAAATGAATGCCACAAAAGCCAGAATCAGAGATTCAAAAAAGAATTGAAGAATGAGCTGCTTTTTTCCCGAACCCAAAGTTTTCCTCACTCCAACTTCTTTCGCTCTTTTTTCGGCGCGTGCGGTAGACAGATTCATGAAGTTGACGCAAGCAATCAGCAAAATGATTATTGCAATAATGGTGAAGAGCCTCACGTACTCGATCATGCCGCCTGTATTTTTTCCGTCTTTAAAATCACTGTAAAGCCGCCATTTATTCATGGGGAAAGTGAAATACGTGCTTATCTTCTTATCATCTGGATCACGTGCCTTCTTTATCTCATTAATGTTCCTTTCCAGCCCCGGCATGTTTGTGCCCAAGTTCACCTGGATCAACACTGTCCATGATGAATTTTGCCAGTCGGTCATTGCCCGCTTAAAGTTTTCACTGGAGGGATTGAACGGCGTCACATAATCAAACTGGAAAGTCGAATTACCCGGCACATCTTCAACAACTGCTGTAACATTAGCGTTGCGATCATTATCTATTCGGATTGTTTTATTAATTGGGTCGTCGTTTCCAAAAAAAGCCCTTGCTGTTGATCTTGTTAAAACGATCGATGAGGGATCTGTAATAGCGGTGGAAGCGTTACCCTCGACAAACTTCCAGGAGAACATGTCAAAGAAATGTTCACTCACTGTATAACCCTGTTTTTTCAGTTTCGCATCTCCATACGTGAGGATGTGCTCCTGCCTGTGAGTGGTGACAACTGCCTTTTTTATTTGAGGAATCTTTTCTTGTAGCGTCGGGGCAAGAGGCAGCACCATGTTTTCGTCTGTAAACTTCTGGTTATTGAAATCACGGTTAGCCATTACCTTGTAAATAGAATTGTAATTAGCATGAAATTTATCATAGGTATGCTCATCCTGCACCCACAAGAATATTAAAATGGTACAGGTAATGCCGATAGTGAGGCCAAGCAAATTGGTCAGCGAGAAACCTTTGTTTCTAAATAAATTTCTCCACGCGATCTTAAAATAATTTCTAATCATGGCTCCGACGTTATTTTGTCATCCCGATAGCTATTGGGAGTGAATGGTCAATTGTCAACAAGAATTTTGTCAGTAGGGAACCCATTCACTATTCACCATTGACAATTCACGCTCTCATTCTGTTCGTAAACTCTTAACGGGGTTCGCAACGGCGGCCCTGATGGCTTGAAAGCTTACTGTAGCCAGTGCAATAAATGCAGCGGCGATGCCTGCGATAAGGTATGTCCACCACGGCATGTTAATGCGATAAGCAAACTCCTGCAACCAGTTCTTCATAAAGTACCAGGCGACAGGAAACGCAAGGACAGCCGAAACGGCAACCAGTTTTAGGAAATCCTTTGAAAGAAGAGTAACGATGGTGGATACATCAGCTCCTAACACCCTTCTGATCCCGATTTCCTTTATTCGCTGACTAATTGCAAATGCCGAAAGACCAAACAGCCCGAGACATGCGATGAATATCGCTATGCAGGCAAAAATGGTGAAGATGTTTCCTTGTCTCTGTTCTGTTTGGTATAGCTTATCAAAATTTTCATCGAGGAAAGTATATTGATAAGGTATCTCCGGCAACGTGCTTTTCCAGGTTGATTCGAGGTGTGATAACGCCCCGGGAATATTATTACCTGAAAATTTTATCGAGACATTGTTATAGTAATTGGCGGAAGGCGGGAACATGACAAGTACAAGTGGTACGATAGATTGGTGCATACTTTCGAAATGGAAGTCCTTTATTACACCAATGATGTGTCCCTTTGTGTTTCCATATTTGAAATCTTTGCCAACTGCATCCTGTGTTTTCCAGCCAAGCGCTTTTATTGCAGACTCGTTTAAAACGAAGCCCGCCGTATCGGTTCCATATTCTCTGGAAAAATTTCTTCCCGCAGCCATTTGAATGCCGTAAGTGGGAACAAAATCATAATCAACCGAAACAAATTTTATATCGGTATTCGTCGCTTTCATGGAATCACCAGACAAAGTGTAGGCGCCCATGTCATCTAGCAATCGCCCGGTAGGTATGCGTGAAGTTCTCGTGAGATTCTTGAAATTGGAATTGGCCAACAGTTGTGTTCTGAATGATTCGTACTTGTCGTTGAGAGCATTGTTGTACGGGATAACAACGATATGTTCCTTGTCAAAACCGAGCGATTTTTTTTGCATGTAATGCAACTGTTGAAAAACAATGGCTGTGGCGATGATCAGGATGATAGAAATCGCAAATTGGGTTACCACTAGCACTCTCCTGAACGAGATGCTGTTGCCACCAACCTTAAATAGACCTTTTAGAGTCTGGACGGGTTGAAAAGACGATATGAATAGCGCGGGATAAATGCCAGACAGAACTCCAACAATGAAAGGCGTCAGGAATAGTGGAACGAGTATTTCCCATTTCATCAGGATGGTCGCAGAGAGCTCCTGCCCGGAAATTTTATTTAACCATGGTAAGGATATGTAAAGTAAACCCAACGCGAGAATAATTGCTACCCATGAGAGTAAAACACTTTCGCTCAAAAATTGGAAGACCAATTCCTTTCTCAATGCCCCAACCACTTTTCTTATTCCTATCTCTCTTGATCGCAAGGTGGATCGGGCCGTGGAAAGATTCATGTAGTTGATGCAGGCAATCAGCAGTATGAATAAAGCAATGGCGGAAAAAATATAAACTCTTTTTATATCGCCGTTGGGTTCCGCTTCATAGTCGGTGTGAGAACGCAAATGGATGTCCGTTAATTTTTGTAAACCAAGCTTTGTATATTTTGAGGCTTTCTTACCAACATACTCCTGGTTGTACATTCGCTTGTCAATAAACGAAGGGAAAAGCGCCAGCATCCTCTTTGTGTCGTAATGAGGGGGTAAAAGCAAGTAGGTAAAGAATGAATTATTTCCCCAATTGGTTTCTAAGTTTTTTTCTCCATATACGGCGGAATCTTTCAAGGTGTTGAAGGAGATCAGCATGCCAGGATGCATGTGGGAGTTGGCGGGAAAGGGTTCATAAATGCCTGTCACCTTCACATCAAACTGATTGTTTGCCTTCATCACTTTGTTGATCGGATCCTCATCACCAAAATATTTTTTTGCAGTTTCCGGTGTGAGCATCACAGAAAATGGACCTGCCAGTGCGGTCTTTGGATTTCCTTTGAGAACTTTAATGCTAAAGACGTCAAATAAATTTTCATCTGCGAAATAAATATTCTGCTCATTAATAAGCTTGTCTTTGTATCGCAGGGGCGTGATTCCATTGTCAAGCAACCGCGTCATCTTCTGTATCTCAGGAAAATCCGTGGGTAGGTAATAACCAAACGGAGGAGAGATGGTGCTCAGTCTAAGCGAAACCACTCCATCTTCGTTGTTGAAATCGCGGGTGACCCGGTAGATGTTTTCTGCATTCTTATTATACCGGTCATAGCTAAGTTCATTAAGTATATACGTTGCTATCAGCAGGCAACAAGTCAAACCAACTGTAAGACCAAACAGGTTGATAAAGGAAATGAACTTGTACTTTGACAGATTTCTAAAGGCGATCTTGAGATAGTTTTTTAACATGGCTATACTTTAATAGCTGTGAGCCGTTAGCCATGAGCCCTGAGCAAAGCTCGCAGCTCAAAGCTCACAGCTCAAAGCTTTCCCGCATGTTTGAATTCTTAGGTCGCTTTCATGTCGCTCTCGTTCATCTTCCAATAGGCATTTTAATGCTCGCTTGCTTGTTTCAATGGTTGGAAAGGAAGCCAAAATTTTCTTCTTTACACGTTGCTACCAGCATTGCTTTCTTAATCGGGATGATATGCGCTATTCTTTCTGCAGTTACCGGCTATCTTTTGTCGCGCAGTGGTGACTACGATGAAGACCTTGTGACTGCGCATCAATGGATGGGAATAGGAGTCGCCCTTGTAAGTGTAGCCATGTATTATTTATATAAGCGATCGTCTGTCGCCCGCTTACAGGTAAGCATCAGCACTGGTCACCTCGGAGGATCGCTTACGCACGGCAGCGATTACCTTTCACCATGGAAACATCCCGACACGTTAACCGTGCAACGTAAACCTATTCCAAACGTACAAGAGGCGGTTGCTTATGCAGATGTGATACAGCCGTTGTTACAAACAAAATGTTATGGCTGTCATGGGAAAAATAAGCAAAAAGGCAAATTGCGCATGGATGATATTTTGCGATTGATGAAGGGAGGGAAAGACGGGCCAGTGATCGTTCCCGGCAACGCGGCGAAAAGTGAAATGGTGCGAAGGACGTCATTGCCACGTGAGGATGATGATCACATGCCGCCAAAGGAAAAACCACAATTGAATGAGCAGGAAATTGCCTTAATCCATTGGTGGATTGCGTCGGGTGCTTCGTTTGACAAAAAGGTCAAAGAACTTGACCAGCCAGAGGAAATAAAGCCTGCCTTAATATCGCTGCAAAATGAGCAAAGACAAAGGATCATTATTCCTGATATTCCGGCAACGCCGGTAGCAGCGGCCGATGAAGCAGCAATTAAAAAATTAAAGGATATGGGCGTAGTGGTCATGCCCGTGGCACAGAACACAAACTACCTGTCAATAAATTTTGTGATAACAAAGGATTTTGGCGATGCGCAGATGCCTTTGTTGCTTCCATTGAAAGAGCAGGTAATTGAATTGAAACTTGGGAGCACTTCTATCACGGATTCAGCCCTGCAGGTTGTTTCGCAACTGAAAAATCTGATGCATCTGCAATTGGATCACACTAAGATAACCGATAAAGGAGTCGCAAATTTGACCGCACTTCAAAACCTTCGCTATCTCAACCTGGTTGCTACGACTGTGACGGCGGAAGGAGTTATGCGACTAAAAGGATTAAAAAATCTTCGATCCATTTACCTTTA
>VBAU01000082.1 GCA_005883855.1 Bacteroidota bacterium | reverse complement strand
ATGCCAGCGGATTGCGAGTCGAAAATTTATACGGCTGAGCATCAGGTATCCCGGTTAGGATGGCGAACAAGCCACGTGCAGTTCCATAATGCGGAGAAAAACAACGCTCAAAGAAAATTCCATCCTCGCACATTTCCTTAAAGTAAGGAGTTGTATTCAGCGGGTTGCCGCTCATGCTGCTTTTATACATGCTAAATGATTCACAAAGCACAAGAACAATGTTCGGGCGGCTCTCCAGCGCATTGCTCCCAGGCATAGTTTCCCTGTGATAGGTGAACTTATCTTTTTGTGGTAATTGCATCCAGTCTGCCATTAATGGAAAATATTCCCGAGCCCTGCTTTCGTTGTACGCCGGGCGTCGAAACTTAAGCGTGGCAAAAAAATTCTGCAAGGGATTCAATGCCAGGTATGACTTGAAATTGTCGTGAAATG
Organism: Bacteroidota bacterium; assembly: GCA_005883855.1. Taxonomy (GTDB): domain Bacteria; phylum Bacteroidota; class Bacteroidia; order Chitinophagales; family Chitinophagaceae; genus VBAU01. The sequence goes on along the minus strand of VBAU01000082.1, from coordinate 9,559 downwards.
CAAATGCGCGTCTCCAGGTAAGAGGAGCAAGAGTCACACCGCCATAAACAAAGACCGCTAAAAAAATCGTGGCCACCACAAACCATTTACGATTGTAGGGAATCCCCAGTCCATCGGTCCTGTTTATAACAGTCCAATGACTGCGGCGGAACATCCACCGAAAAAAGAGTACCGCGATCACAACTCCAAGCAACATCCACGTCATGGGATAAGTTTGCCAAAGCATCTGTAGAGCGATCTTACTATCCTCGTAAAAATTTAAAGCGCCTGCGTCCAACCGTGTATTGTTATAAGAAAAGTTTCCAAGATCAGCTGCGAAAAAGAAAAAGACCAGAAATGTCATCGCCGCCAAATACCATGTCCACCATTTTCTGTTTCGTCTTGAATAGAATGGAGAAAACCGTGGAATAAGGCTGAAAAAGATAATTGGCAAAAGTATGATGGCGATCCAGCGCAGATCGTAACGAATTCCAAGCATGAAAGACGGCAGTAAATCTCCAAAGGAGAGATCACGCGGTTTGAACGCAAAAAATGTGGCCAGGCGAAACAACGTAAATATCAACAGGAAAATAAAGAATAGATTTATGACCCAAAGAACTGTCTTAGGTATTTTTAATCTTACTAGCATTTTGGTTTTTGGAATTGTTGACCGTCCCCTTCAAAAGGAGTACAAAAGAAGGGAATTTCAACGGTTTGAACAACACCGGCGTGTTAATTTTTACCCTGTACATTTGTAAGCGTACATGAATGTCTTCATGGGAATATTGCAAACATTTGATCGCTTCGATCATTGGCTATTTCAAAAGATCAACAGCCAATGGACGAACTCGTTGTTTGATTTCATATTTCCCTTCTTAAGGCAGTCGAATTTTTGGATGCCATTGTACTTGTTTGTGTTTGTTTTTGTCGCTCTAAATTTCAAACGCAACTGGTGGTGGTGGATCATCTTTTTTCTGTGTACGGTTGCGCTAACGGACATGACTGGTACTCGCGTTTTCAAACATGTATTCCAACGGTTGCGTCCCTGCGACGATCCCAGGTTTGCTTCGTCGGTGCGCCTGCTTTTGAAAGACTGCGCGGGTGGTTATAGTTTTATATCTAATCATGCCGCGAACCATTTTGGATTAGCTACTTTTTTCTACTTCACACTTAGAAATTATTTGCCTAAATGGACATGGATAGCATGGCTGTGGGCCTTTGCTATTGGGTATGCGCAGATCTATGTCGGCATACACTTCCCTCTCGACGTGGTGGGCGGCGCGGTAGTTGGCATTTTGTTTGGATTGGCCGTGGCGATGTTTTTCAATAAAAAGTTCGGATTCGCTAACTTCGATAGACAACCAACTGTTGCCCCTTAATGGACATTGTAATTCTGTTATGCCTGATTTTGCTGAATGGGTTATTTGTGATGTCGGAAATTGCGTTGGTTTCTGCTCGTAAGTCCCGCCTGGAATACCTTGCCGAGAAAGGTGACCGAAAGGCCAAAGCAGCACTAGATCTCTCTAACAACCCCGATATTTTTTTATCCGCCGCACAAATTGGGATCACGCTGGTGTCGATTCTTACCGGGGTGTATTCCGGTGAAAGATTTGGAAAGAGCCTTCAGCCGTATGTTGAAAAGATAGAAGTATTAAGGCCATACGCAGCCACGATTGCCACCACCTTAATAGTAATTATCGTCACATTTCTATCTATCATTTTCGGCGAGCTGATCCCAAAAAGGATCGCCCTGCTACGGGCGGAACGAATTGCCAAAATTGTAGCAAAACCGATGCTCGTCTTTGCAAAGATCACTCATCCGATCGTGTGGCTTCTAACCCTCGTCAGTAATCTTTTCTTCGCCATCTTCAAAATCAAACGATCCAAAAGCGATGCAGTAACCGAAGAGGAGATAAAAGCTATGGTCACGGAAGGTACAGAGGCAGGCACCATTGACGAGGCGGAGCAGAAAATCATTGAAAGAGTTTTTCACCTCGGTGACCGTAACATTACATCACTGATGACACATCGCAGCGACATCGTGTGGTTCAATCTCGACGATAATGAAGACAAAATGAAGCAAAAGATCATTGACCAGCCACATTCTATCTACCCGATATGCGACGGCGACATTGATCAACTCAGAGGAGTGGTTTCCATCAAGGACATGTACATTACAGATGATCTTACAGCGTTTAAAGACATGATGCAATCGGCGCTGTTTGTTCCCGAAAATAACTCAGCATACCAGGTGCTGGAAAAATTCAAAGAATCAAAAATTCATTCAGCCTTTATTGTAGACGAATACGGAAGCATCCTCGGGATGATCACGCTGAATAACATACTTGAGGCGATTGTTGGAGATATCCCTCAACCCGATCTCGAGGATTATGAAATAAAGAAAAGGGATGATGGGAGCTACCTTATAGACGGGCAAATTCCGTTTTATGATTTTCTCGCTTTTTTTGAGAAAGCAGATTGGATGAATGAGGGCGAACATGAATTTGATACCCTGGCTGGATTTATTCTACACCAACTTGAGCGCATCCCGCAATCAGGAGACAAAATGGATTGGAGGGGATTTAATTTTGAGATCGTGGACATGGACGGCCATCGAATTGACAAAGTGTTAGTGGCCATTAGCCAGGAAATAAAAGATGAAATGGAAAATTGACCATCAATTACGTGTTTCTCCTTACTAAAACTGAAAACCGGCTTCCGTATTCGGGTAATCCAATTTTGTACTTTGCCTCTTCCCTCCCACTGAGCAGTGAATAATATTAATTTGTTGGTCTGAAAAATCATGAAGCAGAGAATTGTAAACGTTAATCCTTTTCGCGCTTGCAATGTTATCTACCTGGAAATAACTAAAAACAGCTTCTTCTTCCTTCTCAAACCCGAGGTAAGAAAAATTTACATCCTTACCATCAACCTTAATAGACAAATGTTTTTTTATATAGTCACTAATCCACTTGTCGCTACTTGCCTTATCCTTCGGGCTTGAGAGATCAACCTTTGCCTTGTAGTTCTTTTCAAGAGTAGTCTCAAAGTCATTAGTAAAGATCTTACAACTGATCTCAAGCGTTTTGTCTGTGGCATTGTGGTTGATTTCGACTACGCTTATGTAGTAGGGATGAGAATTTCTAATTGGTGTTGGAAGCCTTAACTTACCCTCAGAGCAAAGACCTTTCGTTTGAACAGCAAGCAGACACAAGCAAATGCTCAGCCATTTATACACAGATGGTGCCATTAAAACAAATATTTTTTCATTTACAAAACTCTGGATTATTTTGAACCCCTGTTTTTGCGAAAGCGTTAAAATTAAACGCTATTCGTCAAACAGCACTGAGAAACTATGAGTGACTTCGGCTTTTATTTTAGCCTGGGTTGGGAACATATCATTAACTGGAATGCCCTGGATCACCAGCTGTTCATATTATCACTTGCTGCCATTTATTTATTGAAGGACTGGAGACAGGTGCTTGTTCTTGTAACCGCATTTACCATTGGTCATTCACTAACCCTGGCATTAACTGTTTTTAATCTTATCCGGTTTCCAAGCAACTGGGTTGAGTTTTTGATTCCATGCACCATCGTTATCACTGCGATTTCGAATCTGTTTCAAAAGACTTTTTCGCCAAAAGCGATTCGGATAAATTATTTCCTGGCACTTTTCTTTGGCTTGATACATGGAATGGGATTCGCCAATAAATTGCGTTACATTTTGGCGGAGGACCAAAGCGTTGGTTGGAGTTTGTTCGGATTTAATGTGGGAATAGAAGCGGGACAGATTGCCGTGGTAATGATCATACTGATTATTTCCTTTTTATTTGTGCAGCTACTAAAAGTTGACCGTGTCAAGTGGGTGATCTTCACTTCGGCAGCGGCATTCAGTGTTGCTACACAAATGGCCGTGCAGCGTTGGCCGTGAGTTGTCAGTCGTGAGTCGTCAATCGGCGTAACAATTTTCGAGTGTTTCTCACGTCTCACGATTCACGATTCACGATTGTTGAGTCGTCAGTTGTCAGTCCTGAGTTGTGAGTCGTCAGTTCTTGTAACAATTTTGGAGTGTTTCTCTCGTCTCACTATTCGCGATTCACGATTGCTGAGTAGAATTACCGAACGTACAAGTGAGTGACACAACGGAAGCCGAATAGACGTACCGAACCTTGATAACACAAACGAAACCTTGATAACACAAATAAAACAAAAAATGAAACGGTTACTCTTTCTTTTCTCTGCATGCATTACAGTCTTTAGTTTGAAGGCTCAAAACATTCAGAATAATCCGGGTTCAAACCATGGAAGTAAGTTTGAACAGTTGGGAACTATCTTGCCCACGCCTAACGAATACCGTACCGCAAGCGGAGCGCCGGGCCCAAAATACTGGCAACAACGTTGTGACTACGACATCAAGTGCGAACTCGATGAGCCAAAATTTAAATTGACGGGAAGCGAAACGGTGACTTATTACAACAACTCACCGGACGTGCTTAGCTATTTGTGGCTCCAGTTAGACGAAAACGAACATAGTAACATGAATAATGCTGGTTATCAAACGAGCAACACATTGGCACGACAGGCAACTGACGCCACTCTAAACCGCATGGAAACTTCCAAAGAAGATAACGGCTTTGGCGATAAAATCACAAAGCTGACCGATGTGACGGGGAAGGCATTGCAATACACGATCAACAAAACCATGATGCGTGTGGAATTGCCAACACCATTAAAGCCAGGACAAAAATTTGTTTTCAACCTGGATTGGTACTACAACATTCCCAATCGGCTTGTACAGGGTGGCCGTGGTGGCTACGAGTATTTTCCTGGGGACGGCAATTGTTTGTTCACGATGACTCAATGGTATCCGCGGCTGTGCGTTTATAGCGATTTCCAGGGATGGCAGAATCACCAGTTCACCAGTCGCGGTGAGTTTGCTCTGACATTTGGAAACTTTAAAGTGCAAATGACCGTGCCTGGGGATCACGTGGTTGGTGCCACGGGAGAATGCCAGAACTATCAACAGATGCTGTCGCCTGCGCAATTTGCACGCTGGCAAAAAGCGCAAAATGCAAAAGAGCCAGTCGAGATCGTGACGCTTGATGAAGCAAAAGCAAGAGAAAAAAACAAAGAGCTTGGTTCCGCTTCGGCTCCTAAGAAAACATGGGTATTCAAAGCGGAAAACGTTCGCGATTTCGCCTGGGGTTCTTCGAGGAAATTTGTTTGGGATGGCATGCCTGCATACGTGGAAGGAAAGAAGGTGATGTGCATGAGCTATTATTCGAAGGAGGCTTACGGTTTGTACAGGAAATTTTCAACAAAGGTGGTCGCGCATACTATAAAAACGTATTCCAAATTCACAATTCCTTATCCTTATCCTGTTGCCCAAAGTGTGGAGGCCGCGAACGGCATGGAGTATCCTATGATCTGCTTCAACTTTGGCCGAACGGAAAAAGATGGAAGCTACAGTGAGGCCACCAAGTATGGTATGCTTGGTGTGGTGATTCATGAAGTGGGCCACAATTTCTTCCCGATGATTGTAAATAGTGACGAGCGTCAATGGACATGGATGGACGAAGGGTTGAATACGTTTTGTGAATACCTGACCGAGGAATTGTATGACAATAAGTTCCCGGTTACACGGGGGCCGGCGTACAGCATAATTGACTACATGAAATTGCCGAAGGATCAGCTGGAGCCTATCATGAGCAATTCAGAGAATATTGTTGGATTTGGTCCCAATGCATATTCAAAGCCCGCTACAGGCTTAAATATTTTGAGAGAAACCATCATGGGTCGACAGCTTTTTGATTATGCGTTTAAAGAATATGCGAGACGCTGGGCATTCAAACATCCCACACCCGCGGATTTTTTCCGAACCCTGGAAGATGCAAGCGGTGAAGACCTGGATTGGTTTTGGAGAGGATGGTTCTATGGCACCGACGCATGTGATATGTCTTTGGACAGTGTACGACACTTCACCGCGGATGTAAATGCAGCGCCTACGCAGCTTGATACTGTGTCAATGAGAAGCCTGGATAAACCCAGGGTGAACTCATTTGACGACATTTCGAAAATGCGCAATCGGGAAGACAAGAACATTACTTTCCTCACCGATGCCGACACTTCACTTCGCGACTTTTATTGGAGATATGACCGAAATATTGAAAAGTATGATTCAACAAGGTACGCGGTACCGGTTTCTGCAAATACCGAACAACTTGACGAAGCGGGCAAGCAAAAATATACGGACAAGCACCTTTATGAATTAACATTCACTAATAAGGGAGGCCTTCCCATGCCCATTATCATTGAATGGACGTACAAGGACGGAACAAAAGAAGTTGATCGAATTCCTGCCCAGGTGTGGAGATTGAATGAAAAGAAAGTTGTGAAAACTTTTATGAAGGACAAGGAAGTGGCGAGTATAAAATTGGATCCGATGCGTGAGACCGCCGATATTGACGAAAGCAACAATAGTTGGGGCAGCATTCCAGAGCCGACGAAGTTTCAATTATTCAAAGCAAAGCAGGCAAATGCCCGGGGACAAGCACAAGGAGTGAACCCAATGCAAAAGGCAGCGGAGAAAAAAGCGTTTTGAGCGACGCTTTTAAATCCTAACAAAAACCACTTTTTCTCTGGAGAAAGTGGTTTTTTTCGAAGCGAAATGTGTGCGTGCGTTAACACATCGAATTATAACTTTATTTGGACATTAACTTCAACACATAGGCACATAGTCACATAGATACACATAGTATGGTTACAAAAAAACTTCTTGATGAGCTGACTTACGCGATCATTGGTTGTGCCATAGAAGTTCATAAAAATCTAGGGCCCGGTCTCCTTGAAAGTGTCTATCAAAAATGTTTTAACCATGAACTGTATGTAAAAAAATTCAATTTTATCAGCCAAGTATTCACTCCTATCAATTATAAAGGAGTTATTCTTGACGCGGATCTCCGTTTGGACGTCTTGATAGAGAATGTCTTGATCGTGGAGTTGAAGGCCATAGAAGGAATGCTGCCTATTCATGAAGCGCAACTCCTTACTTATATGAAATTGTTGAAGAAACCAAAAGGAATTCTCATCAATTTCAACTGCACAAATATTTTCAAGGAAGGGCAAAAAACCTTCGTCAACGAATTCTATGCATCATTACCCGCCTAAATCTATGTGCCACTATGTGACTATATGGTAAAAAAAAGCGCCCCTTTAGGGGATGGGGGCATAACTCGTCGCTCCGTCTCTGACTTTTATCTTCTTCTTGGAATTCTTTTTCTCGTAGTCCACCACAGCTTGTGGTTTGGCTGCGCCCTTTTTCACGGCGGTGTCTGATTTGGGTTTCGAATTATCGCTGACATCAATCGGTTTAAGATCGTCGTCGTTCTTACTATCACCTGTAGCCGGTTTATCCAGGAACCATTTCTCCGTCTTAATTACCGTACCCATGCTCGGGTCGAAATATCTCCAAGTCCCATGTTTCAAAGTATATCCCTCTAGTTTTACTATTTGCGTGCCCACAACTTTAGTCGGATCATTTACATCGTAAATGGCAACGGTATCATAAGGATCGTCAGGATTCACCGCCTTCCAGCTCTCTTCACGCAACAGGTCACCCGTAGTCGTAAAGTATTGGCACTTGCCATTTTTATTTCCCCACCGGTAATTCTCAATGGCGATCATATCGCCATCAAGTGAAAATTGTCTCCAGGCTCCTTCTTTTTTGTCATTGACAAAGTATCCCTCTTCCTCATAACCACGTTCACCGTGGTTATCGTTCACGTGTATCACCCACGGTCCTTGTTTTTTTCCTTTCAAATCCACCCGATTTAAAGTGTCACCCTTTGGCCCAATGATATAACTTTTGTTTTGGCCAAAAGCATTTATCGACAACAACAACAGAAAAACAAAAACAAATCGCATAGTTTAGTAAGTTTGGCGGTTAGCTGAGAGCATTATACCCTTGCAATTTACTAACGAAAAACTGCTTATTTTATGCTTCACATGTTAAAAAAGACTGTCAGGTTCTTCTATTTTCCCATAGTTGCTCTGTTTGTTTGTTCTTTCGGTTCTGCGCAGGTAAAACCCTCCACAACGGAAGAAAGAATGAAAAGTGTAGAGCAACGAGTCGCATTAGAAAAAAAATCTATTGTAAACGATGTAAAATTTCGCAGTATTGGTCCCAGTATTATGAGCGGGCGGGTGGTAGACGTAGATGCGAACCCGGATGATCCCACTGAATTCTATGTCGCCTACGCTACGGGTGGCTTATGGCACACCACCAATAACGGGCAAAGCTTCACTCCTATTTTTGATAGCACTGATGTATTGTTTCTTGGTGATATAGCTATTAACTGGAGTGCTTCCCCAAGAATAATCTGGGTAGGAACCGGTGAAGTCAACAGCAGCCGTTCGTCTTACGCAGGTATCGGCATCTATAAAACCACCGATGAGGGAAAACATTGGGAATACCTTGGTCTGCCGGAATCCCACCATATAGGAAAAATTCAGTTACACCCGACGGACAAGAATGTTGCATGGGTGGCTGCGCTTGGGCATCTCTATTCTCCAAATAAGGATCGGGGCGTTTACAAAACAACCGACGGAGGAAAATCGTGGAAGCACACTTTATATGTCGACGACACTACTGGTGCCATTGACATTGACGTAAATCCACAAAATCCGAATGAGTTATATGCAGCTATGTGGACCAGAAGTCGAAGTGCGTGGAAATTCCGGGAGAGCGGTGCTACGAGTGGAATTTACAAAAGCACGGATGGTGGAGACACCTGGAAGAAAATTTCCGCGGAGGGCTCCGGCTTTATGAAAGGCGACAAAATTGGAAGAATTGGAATTGCAGTCTATCCGAAAAATCCTTCTATCGTCTACGCAATCGTTGATAACAACATGATAAAGCCCGACACGTCGCACAAAAAGGCTGATACGCTTTACAAGAAAAAAGATTTCAAAGACATCGGCGAAGATGCATTTCTTCAACTCGATCAAAACAAGTTGGATACATTCTTGAAGAAGAACAATTTCCCAACCAAGTACACGGCAGCAGTTGTAATGGACATGGTCAGAAACAAAAAGGTGAAACCATCTGCGCTCTATGATTTTCTTGATTTTGATGACGGCTTTCAAAATGCTGGTATTTATGGTGCTGAAGTTTATCGTAGCGACGATGGGGGTACAACATGGAAGAAGATGAATGAAAAAGGCCTGACCCTGTACAGTACCTATGGTTATTATTTCGGGAAAATATTCGTCTCACCGATAAATGAGAACAAGCTTGTTATTACTGGTGTTCCCATCCAAATGTCGAAGGATGGAGGAAAGACGTTTAAGAATATTGACAAAAGAAATGTTCACGGGGATCATCACGCAGTGTGGATCGATCCCAAGCGAGATTCGCACATCATTGACGGTAATGATGGAGGTTGCAACATTACGTATGACGATGGTGAGCACTGGTTCTTTGCCAACGCTCCTGCCGTAGGACAATATTATGGAATCACAGTAGACAATGACAAACCTTATAACGTTTACGGCGGATTACAGGACAATAACGTATGGTACG
>VBAU01000400.1 GCA_005883855.1 Bacteroidota bacterium | reverse complement strand
GGTTGTTGGGACACAATCACCCTCAAGCTCACGATCAACAATGCACTGAATTCTCAGTTTTCTGCACAAGTGTGCGGATCCTATAATTTGCCATGGAACCAGGTTGTGAGCACATCGGGAGATTACACGCACACTTACCTGGCAGTGAGCGGGTGTGATTCAGTGGTGACGGCACATGTTACAATTAGCACCGTGAGCCTTGTTACAAGTAATATTACTTCTTGCGCGCAGGCGGATCTTACTTTAGGGTCTGTTACTTCCGGAAGTGATCCGGGCTTAACCTTCACCTATTGGACAGATGCCACAGGCACGATACCGCTATCAAATCCGTCGTCTGTTGGTGCAGGCACTTACTATATCAAGGCAACAAATGCTAATGGATGTTTTGCCATAAAACCAGTTACTGTGTTCATAAACGACACACCAAAATTTGTGGTGACAAATCCTGCCGCAGTATGTGCACCCGCAACTGTAGACCTTACAAGCTCGGGAATCACAGCCGGCAGCGATCCGGGACTGACATATACTTACTGGCTGGATTCACTCAATACGAATCCTCTCACTAATCCGCAATCAGTAGGCGTAACCGGTATTTATTACATCAAGGCAACCGCTGCAGGCGGATGCACTTTCGTAAAAGCGGTAGAAGTGATCGTTAAGATCAACGAGTCTATACCCGGAATGCGTTACCCCACGGTTGTGACTGATCCATACATGCCAACACAATTGGGCGCAAGAGATCTTGGATCGAACTACTCATACTTGTGGCGTCCGCCCGTGGGATTAAATGTATTCTCCTCAAAGAATCCAATATTCAACTATAATATAGAAACTCAATACACAATCATCATCAGGCCACCAGATGGAACATGTCCAACCGTGGATACGCTGCTTGTTGCTTTGCGACAGCGCGCCTGCCACCCTGTAATCGATGTACCCAAAGCGTGGTCACCAAATGGAGATGGACACAACGACAAACTCCGCCCGTTGACTATTGATATTACTGAGCTGAAGTATTTCAGAGTGTTCAACCGCTGGGGACAGTTGGTATTTGAGACTAATATCATTGCTGAAGGATGGGATGGAATTTACAATGGAAGAGCGCAAGTAATGGATGTGTACACCTGGACATTGGAGGCAAAAGGGTGTGACGGACAATATTACAAACGGGCTGGTAATTCGGCATTAATGCGTTAACTTAAAAGTGAGAATTTATGAGAAAAAGAACTTTACTCCTTTGTTTACTGGCTGCAGTAAAGTTTGCTGGTGCGCAGGACCCAAGCTTTTCGCAATTTTTTTCTTCGCCGCTAAACGTCAACCCGGCGCTGACAGGCAAGATCAATGCTGACTGGCGGGTAATATCCAATTTTCGCGATCAGTGGATCGGGCCTGCAAGCCCCTACGCAACCGGCACCATTTCGTATGACCGGAAAATTCTGCAGCACAAAATTCCAAATGTGCATGAAGAAAAAAATACACTGGGAGTAGGAGGCATGTTGATGTATGATTATGCGATGGATGGAATTGTGAAAAGTGTGTACGCTTCGGCGAATATTTCTTATGATGTTGTGCTTGCCAAGGCAAACGCAGTTCACAGGCTGGGCGCGGGTTTCGGGGCTACGTATGGAAGAAGAACGGTTGATTTTAACCGCCTGACCTGGGAAGAACAATGGGTGGGTTATTCGGGATTCAATACAAATCTTCCGTCGGGAGAATCTGCTCTGTCAAATATGAAACCGTGGTTTTCTGCGAGTGCCGGTTTGGTGTACAGCATTACCACCGAAAAAAGCAATTTTGATATGGGTGTTGCAGGATATCACCTGAACACACCGAAACAAACTTTTTTGCAGGACAAAAACCAACGCCTGGCGATGAGAAAAGTAGCACATGCCAATTTTGAACATTATTTGAACGAAGACTTAGTTCTGAATGTAAATACGATTTACCAATACCAGGATGAGGCGCAGTATTATTCATTTGGTGCAGGACTTGGATATTATATTCCAGGCCATCCCGAGGTACTTGTAAACACGGGGCTTTGGTATTGGTCAAAGAATGCCGTCATTCCTTATGTCGGGTTTGCCTACAAAGATTTCCAGGTTGGTGTATCGTACGACGTTACTATTTCAAAATTGAGGGAGGCCACTATCAAGCCGAAAACTTTTGAACTCTCAATCATTATACGAGGAATCACGGAACCGGTTAACATCATTCCTTGTCCGTGGAAGTAAAAAATTGGCCAGCTTTTTTGCAGGTTGATTCGGAAGTCCCTCATCAAAATACTTTCGCAGTGTCATCCCCAACGAATTTTTCAGTGATCCGTTTGATCAAGTGACAAGTTGATTTCGGGGTAAAAAAATGTTTTTTTAAAGCCGTCCTTT
>VBAU01000399.1 GCA_005883855.1 Bacteroidota bacterium | reverse complement strand
GCTTTGTAGCAGAGCTGTTTTACTTTACCGGGCGTATCCTTGCCCTCTAAAGTTGTGAGATCAATCATGCTAAGCACCAATTTCAGCCCTTCAATTTTAGACTCTTTCTTAATGCTTCGCTTGGTGAACCTAGATGCTCTTTCTTCAACGCCCACCTGGTCAATTCGTGGTGATAAACGGAAATCGGGGATAACAATTCGTTCTTTTATCAGGCTCATAATTTCATTTTTCGCCGACTTCAAAAGTAAAACTATTTGCGGGCATTTGTAGGGTTTTCAATTTTGCTGAGCGGCGTTCAGAACCCTGAAGTGTCCCGATACTATCGGGAGACACAACGGCGATGATGGCAGTTGACACAACTCGCCCCAACAAAACTTACACAAAAGAACCGCGCAAGTTAATTTCGGTTTAATCGTCAAATAGGGAATTTCTTAACTGCTTTCAACGAAAGTGTTTTTTCGTGAGATTCTTTTTTCAATACCTTTCGCAAAAATTCTTCGCAATGAGAAAATTAAAATTCCTCGCTGGGCCGGGAGTCCTGCTCGCATGCTTATTTTCAGAAGCGCAGGTCACGTTTCCAGTTAATGGAGTGGCTGATCCCCGGAGTGGGTGCTACGCTTTTACGAATGCAACTATTGTCAAAGATGGACAAACTACACTGAACAACGCGACCCTCGTTATCCGTGATGGAAGAATAACGACAGTTGGCGCCAATGCAGCCGTGCCTAAAGACGCCGTAGTTATCAACTGCAGCGGAAAATACATTTACCCATCATTAATTGACATCTACACGGACTATGGCATTCCACAGCCACAACGTCCTCAAAACGCAGGCGGACCTGGCGGTTTTTTTGCACCACAGCAGTTTACTTCCAATACAAAAGGAGCATACGGGTGGAACCAGGCGATACGAAGTGAAATCAATGCTGCTGATATTTTTGCCGTTGATGATAAACCTGCGAAGGCACTTCGTGATATCGGCTTTGGCTCTGTGCTAACTCATCAAAAAGATGGTATCGCGAGGGGCACCGGTGCTTTTGTAACACTTGCCACCGAAAAGGAAAACCTGGCTGTAGTGAAAGAGAAGGCGTCAGCGCACTACTCATTTAGCAAAGGAACATCCACACAAAGTTATCCGGGTTCCATGATGGGAAGTGTTGCTTTGCTAAGGCAAACGTACCTCGACGCGCAGTGGTACAAGGGGAGACCGACGAAAGAAGGAGTAAATATGAGTTTACAAACATGGAACGACGAGCAAAGTTTGCCACAAATATTTGACGCGAATGACAAGTGGAGTGATATACGCGCTGACAGAATTGGGGATGAATTTGGGGTACAATACATCATAAAGGGTGGTGGCAATGAATATCAGCGTATCTCTGATATCGCTGCAACGAAGGCGTCTTACATTTTATCGCTGAATTTTCCCGCGACGCAGGAAGTTGATGATCCGAACGACGCCAAATATGTGTCGTTGGCTGACCTGAAACACTGGGAACTGGCACCGACCAACCCTGCCGCATTGGAAAAAGCAAATATTCCTTTTGCTTTAACGACTGCGGATGAGAAAGACCTAAAACAATTTTGGAGCAATCTTCACAAAGCGATTGAGTATGGCTTAAGTGAAAATAAAGCCTTGGATGCTTTAACAAAGACTCCGGCAACATGGCTGGGCGTATATGACAAAGTTGGAAGCCTGGATGAGGGTAAGCTGGCTAATTTCTTAATTACGACAGGCCCACTCTTCAATGAAAAAACGGTGATAGTTGAAAATTGGATACAAGGTGATAAATATGCCGTCAAAGAAGATGCATGGACAAACGTTGCCGCGACTTACAACCTGGTGTTGAACACTACGGGTGGATCCATGAATTATACTCTCGATGTAAAAAATTCAACAACAGCAAACGTGATTGGAAAAGATACATTGACCGGAAAATTTAGTTATGACGGCAAATTGGTGAAACTAAGTTTTTCAACTACACCCTCCAGGCGGCCGGGAAGTCAAATGGGGCAAGGCATGGGGGCAGGGAGACCGTCAGGATCTAAACAATGGGGACATTTGGCAGGGTACAGGCGTGGACACATTAGGCAACCCACTAACCTGGACTGCGACATTCATAAAAGCAAATGAACCGACAGATAGCGCGAAGAGAAAATTTCCATTGCGTCTGGGGAAAGTGACTTATCCGTTTGGTGCTTACGGTTGGGATTCTTTGCCTCATCAACACGACCTGTTGATCAAAAATGCTACTGTTTGGACTAATGAGAAAGAAGGGATTTTGTCAAACACCGATGTGTTGGTGAAAAATGGAAAGATAGCACGGATCGGGAAAGACTTATCTGACGCCTCGGCAACAGTAATCGATGGTAGCGGCCAATATCTGTCACCTGGTATCATTGATGAGCACTCGCATATCGCAGCTTTTTCCATTAATGAAGGCGCGCAGTCGGTGACATCTGAGGTTCGCATCGGAGACAACCTAAATCCTGAAGACATAAATATATATCGCCAGCTGAGCGGCGGTGTTACTTCATCTCATATTCTGCATGGCTCGGCTAATACGATCGGCGGACAAACTCAGTTGATCAAGCTACGCTGGGGTGTAAATGATGAGGAACTCAAATTCAAAGGTGCTGATCCATTTATCAAATTTGCATTAGGTGAGAATGTCAAGCGCACCGCAGCCAACCAGGGAAATACGCGCTATCCTGATACTCGCATGGGAGTAGAAGAAGTGCAGATGGATGCATTCGCCCGGGCATCAGACTATCAAAAGAAAATGAAAGAAGCAGAACAGAATAACAAAAAGAAAGGTGGCGATGCGCAGATGTCTGTTCGGCGTGACCTGAAGCTAGAGGCTCTTGTCGAGATCATGAATGGCAAACGATTTATTACTTGTCACTCTTACGTGCAAAGTGAGATCACTGAGTTAATGAGGGTCGCAGAAAAATTTGGGTTCAAGGTGAATACGTTCACACACATTCTTGAAGGATATAAGGTAGCTGATAAAATGAAAGCTCACGGAGCCAACGCGTCAACGTTTTCAGATTGGTGGGCATATAAGCTTGAAGTGCAGGATGCCATTGCATACAACCCAGCTATCATGGTGAAGGAAGGTTTGAATGTTTGTATTAACTCCGATGACGCAGAACAAGCACGCCGGCTGAACCAGGAAGCAGCAAAAAGTGTAAAATATGGCGGATTGACGGAAGATGAAGCATTTAAGATGGTCACTCTAAATCCGGCAAAAGCGTTACATGTAGACGACAGGGTAGGAAGCATTAAAGTAGGGAAGGATGCTGACCTTGTTTTATGGAGCGATAATCCGCTGAGTGTTTATGCAAAGGCTAACAAAACAATCGTTGATGGCGTTGTTTATTTTGACCGCGATAAAGACAAAGAGCTCCGCAAACAAATTACTATGGAACGCAATCGCCTCATCCAAAAAATGCTTGCAGAGGGACGCAACAATCCAGCGACTGTGACACCTTCTCGTCCGAGTTTGCAATTGGTGCTTCATTGCGAAGACTATGAACACAAAGACGGATTAGTTGAAACAGATGATATGAGTGAGATCAACAGTCAAAACCAATAAATCAGTAAACATGAAAAAGACTTTCTTCATAATACTTACAACTTTTCTTTTTGCTGCTATACAAGCACAAGATGACATATACCCGGCCGCTCCCCAAAAGGGAACATTTTATATCACCAATGCCACGATTCATGTTGGTAACGGAGCTGTAATCAACAACGGCACCATTAAAATAACTGATGGAAAGATCGTCCAGGTAGGCACCAATATTTCTGCCTCGGGAGATGCAATTGATGCAAAAGGAAAGCAGGTTTATCCTGGGTTGATTCTTTCGGAAACTGATCTTGGATTAAAAGAGATAGCCAACGCTGTCCGCGGATCCAATGATTACCAGGAATTGGGTGAATGGAATCCGAATATTCAATCTGCGGTTGCATACAACACTGACTCGAAGATCATCAACACCCTCAAGGCCAATGGAATTCTGCTTGCAAACGTTGCACCCACTGGCAGCCTCGTTGCCGGCACTAGTTCAGTGATGCAGCTGGATGCATGGAACTGGGAAGAAGCTCTTTACAAACGAGATGCAGGAGTGGTGTTTTATATGCCTAGCCTCGTGAGCCGCCGGAATCGGTTTGCATTCGCTGCGCAACAGCAACCGCAACCAGATCCGGTGAAAGAAGGCCTTGATAAAATAGAAGAGGTGAAAAAATTCTTCCGTGAAGCAAAGGCCTATGCAGATGGCGCCGACCATAAGGAAACTAACTTAAAGTTTGAATCACTTAGGCCCTTGTTTGAGAAGAAAGAAAAACTTTTTATTCACGCTGACGTTGTCAAACAGCTGTTGATAGCCGTTGATTTTGTAAAAGATTTCGGAATTGATGTAGTGATTGTTGGCGGAGCGGAAAGTTGGCAGATCGCTAATTTGCTCAAACAAAATAATATTTCGGTCATACTCTCGAGGGAATTTCGTTTACCGGAAACAGAAGACGAAGATGTGGATCAACCTTTCAAAACACCTTATATGCTTAAGCAGGCAGGTGTGTTGTTTGCATTGAATGATGATCATGACGAAAGTCGTTACCGCAATCTGGCTTTCAATGCTGGACAAGCGGTGGCTTACGGGCTTTCGAAAGAAGATGCCTTGCGTGCAATTACCCTCGATGCAGCGAAAATCCTGGGCATTGATGATCGCGCCGGCTCAATCGAGGAAGGAAAAGACGCCAATATTGTGGTGTGCGAAGGAGATATCCTGGATATGCGCTCAAGCATCATTGATGCTGCTTTTATCCAGGGTCGGAAAGTAAGTTTGGAAAATAAGCAAACGCAATTGTACCACAGGTACATGACAAAGTATGGGTTGAAGTAGATGAGAGATGATAACGTAATGCACTTCCATCTACTAGCTCATGATCTTTTGCAAATTGTTGTAGCTGGTTGTAATGCTTGCATAAGGATCGGCTGGCATGTCATGTTCAACAAAAAAATGTTTCGTCATGTTCAACAAAAAAATGTTTCATGCCGGCAACATCCGCATTGTCAAAGATGCGTTTGAAGTCAATGATGCCTTCGCCAACAGGAGCTGGACCCTGTTTTTATGTTCCAGCCGAGTCTCCCGCAGGGGACTCGGCGTCATCGAAGAACTCTCCATTTCCTGTTGACTTAATCATCATTGAGCTCTGCTTTTAATCCAAAGAATCAACGTATAGATACAAGCCGCATCTCTGTCTTAGCACATTATTTTTGAGCGTAGCGGAGTTCCCTTTATGTGCAAGCCGAATTTCCCGTAGGGGACTCAGCCTCCTGAAAATAATACCCTCGAATCCCGTTGGTAGACGCCGCTACAACTGCAACTCGAAAGATGTCAATAAAAAGAGAAGTCAAAGAAACGAACGGACTCTATTTCTTCACTTTCACAAATTTGTGTTGGCTGCACCTGTTTGAAATGACTCACAGCTATGATGCGGTATACAAATGGTTTGATTATCTCAAAATGAAGGGACATTTTATTACGGGATATGTGATTATGCCAAATCATCTGCATGGCCTTGTTGGTTTTTCAAATACTAGCAAAAGTATAAACCGAATCATCGGAGATGGCAAGCGATTTCTTTCCTATGAAATTGTAGAGAGGCTTCACTCCAGAAAGAGTACGGCATTTTGCAGCAACCGTCCGGTGCGGTTCGCCCATCAGATCGGAGACGAGGCAAGCTACATGAGGTCTTTGAAGATTCTTTTGATATAAAAGAGTGTTTTTCCGAAAAATTCATTCTGCAGAAGTTGGCCTATATACACGACAACCCATGTAAGGGAAAATGGAACCTGGCGAGCTGTCCGGAAGAATATGTTCACAGCTCAGCAAAGTTCTACACAACCGGCCGGCAGGGAATTTACCCTGTGACTAATGTGGGTGCGCTAAAGGATATTGACTTGGCAAGAGCCTTCCATTTTGCAGCCGAGTCTACAACTGGCCGGCAGGGAATTTACCCCGTGACCAATGCGAGCGCGCTAAAGGATTTTGATTTGGCAAGCACGTTGATTATGGCGCCGAGTCCGCTACGGGAGACTCTGCTGCAAGGTGAAATGAGAGATGATAACGTAACGCACTTCCATCTACGAGCTCATGATCTTTTGCAAATTATTGTAGCTCGTCGTAATGCTTGCATAAGGATCGGCTGGCATGTCATGTTCTACAAAAAAATGTTTCATGCCGGCAACATCCGCATTGTCAAAGATGCGTTTGAAGTCAATGATGCCTTCGCCAACAGGAGCTGGACCCTGTTTTTCTTTGTTGAGGTCTTTTACGTGCCACAAATGAAAACGGCCCGGGTTTTTTTTGAAAAGCTCAACAGGATCGATCCCTGCTTTAGTTGCCCAGCACAAATCGAGCTCCATTTTTATGTCTGCAGACAATTGGGATAAAAACATATCATATGCCGTTTGTGTTTGCCCCTCTATTTTATCAAACTCGCCAGTGTGATTGTGATAAGCCAGCGTGATGCTTGATTTCTTGCAAGCCTCACCCGTCTGATTCAAAACCTCAATCGAACTCTGTATTTCATCAACAGTCTTGGTAGGAGTACTTGCGCAAACAAGATACAGGATCCCCCCTTCCGCCGCTTCATCTACAAGCTCCTGCATGTTGTCTTTTAAATTCCCCATAGGTGGAAACTTAACCGGATTCCCATTCGCATCAGTAATTGGCTTTGCATTCGGCGGCATCTTAAATGGCGCACCAGTGACATGATGCGATTTCCAGGACATGCCAATGTCGCTCACAAGTTTTGAAAATTCCTTTGGCTTCATCCCATAATAACCGCCCTTCTTGCTGAATGCCGATTCGATTTCTTTGTAGCCGATGCCCGCGATCTTTTTCAATGTGCCCGGCACATCGTCATCAATCTGGTTGAAGAAAGTGTACAATTGCAGGCCGACCGGGTATTTCTTATTACTAAAGGCGGTCAATAGTTCGTTTGGCACCAGCAAACTGCTTATGACAGCCGTGCCAGATGTTTTGAGGAACTGTCTTCTTCTCATCACGTTCAAAATTTAAGGTGAGCAATGTTTGTTGCTACTAAAACGCTTTGCTATTTTTTGCAGTCTTATCCATGAACAGATATCGGCTTGCATTCTTGTCGGCAACAGATCTTGTGTTAACGTCAATATACATTACCTGCACAGCTTTGCTATTATCGACGGCTTGCCATTCGGGAACACCGAGACCATTTGGATTTCCCGTCTTGATAAAATTGGCAAAAAACGCCTGCAAGATTTCCGAGACCTTATAGTCTTCGGGCTTCCAGTCGTATACTCGGTTAGTGGGCAGGTTGCCAAGCGCATATTCTATTTCTGCAGAATGAACGGCCCCCGTCGCTGGCGGCATTTTCGGCGCTTTATTAGCAGATGTGTCCCTTATGACTCCTCCTGCAAGACCCGCGGTTGCATTGCCCATTTCTGCGCGCATCTCCGGCCGGGGGCGGGAGTACAAATAACGATAAACGGGTTTACCACCTGTCCTGCTTTGAACATCGCTCCATTTCCATGTGCTGAACCCGATGAACCGATCACTCGCAAGATCCGTTGCCACTTGCTCAGCCTCTTCATCGTTTGAAGCACTGTAAACCACTAAGGCCTCAGCCGACCTTTCTCCGTAAAGTTTTTCAACTGCTCTTTTGTAATTTTCAACTGTTGGCTGGTCCTTGCCTAAGATTATTTGGTATACCATCTCCTGCGAATTCCATCCGACCAGCAAGGGCACATGGGCTTGTTCACCTTTTTCAAAAATTTCGAGCGGTGATTTTGAGAAGAAATATCCATCCACGCAAACTGGGAATCTGCCAAAGCCGGCAGTAGCAGTAGCTTTCAGTAATTGTTCCGCTGGTATTGCACGAAGGTCTGTAAGAGAATTTGCCTTGAGAGTTGCAGAAAACTCTGAGCCTGACTTTTCAGCATCTTTGAGAGATGACACGGGTGTTAGACCCAGCAATGAACCACTTTCGCCAATTGCGCCCGCGATCAAATTCTTCGACAGGGGCGACGCCATCTGTGCACTCACTGAAAAAGATCCCGCAGATTCACCAGCGATGGTAACTTTTTTTGGATCACCACCAAACGCGGCAATATTTTTTTGCACCCACCTTAGCGCAGCATTTTGATCCAGCAATCCGTAGTTGCCAGAGGCGTGGTGCGGTGATTCTTTAGTGAGTTCGGGATACGCAAAAAATCCAAACACACCCAATCTATAATTTACCGTAACAGAGACGATGCCTTTGCGAGCTATACTTTCGCCGTCATACCTCAGCTCGGAGCCATCGCCCGCCAGAAAGCCGCCGCCATAAAAATAGACGAGCACAGGAAGCTTTTCATTACCGCTTTTTGCCGGGGTCCAAACATTTAGATACAAACAATCCTCGCTCACGCCATCAGATCGAAAGTTCATATCACCAAATATGGGCAGCTGCATGGCGCGGGGGCCGAATTTATCCGCCTTGCGTACACCTGTCCAACTCTGTACTGGCTGTGGCTCTCTCCAACGAAAATTTCCAACAGGTGGCGCTGCAAATGGAACACCTTTGAATGTTTTTACTCCAGATTCGTCCACTCCTTCCAGGATCCCATTTTCTGTTTTTACTTGAGGAGTGCCACTATTCAATTGGGCTGTTGACCAAATGCAAGTCAACAATAACAATAAAAGGAACAAATTTCTTTTCATAATACAAGTTTGGTGAATGTAAATTCTAAAATCCGAAATTATTCAATTCATAAATAAATGCGGAAGCATGAGGGGCTGTTGCTTTCAATTCGTTTATTGGCACCTGCGGGGCTAATACCTGGT
>VBAU01000398.1 GCA_005883855.1 Bacteroidota bacterium | reverse complement strand
CAACAACGATGGCGATTGTATAGCAGGCGGTGTGGTTGGTAATGAAGAATCGAGAGCGTTCAAGACCGGAGAAGACGATCGTGGAGGAGCAACTGGATTTGATTTGGGTTTACGAGGCATTGATAAGATTGATGAAGTTGGTAATGCTGTTGATAATGAAAATGTGGGGATCAAGAGGATCGAGTATGACGTGCTTTTATAGACAATTTTTATCAGAGGCTGTGATCAAATGTGAAAATGTTTCGATCAACAAAATGAAAAATCAAGTAATGATAGCCTTGGTTGTCCAAAAATAGTATTAGGCTACTGGATTTGAATAGCGGTTAAGTAAAAAAATGAAATACGTTCGTCATCTTAAGACAACTTTAATTTTTTGACGGTGCAAAATAAGCGAGTCGAGGTTTCGGAGAAATACAATGATATAAATGAAATTATGAGAAATTTTGGCGAGGTATGAATATTTAACATTTCGAGGAATAAAAATACCGAATAATAAAAAGAGGAACTTTGTAAATTTTTAGCGACTCAGATAACATCAAGATCTGTTCGGAGTTGATCTTGGATGAGGCGGTGGGACTAAGGTTTAGTAACGAATGCCATTTCAAATAAGATTACGGACAAGGGATGGGAACTTAGAAGGATGAAAGTTTAATGAGATTAATATGGTCAATATGGAGTTATGATAAGAGTGGGGAACAGGTCCGACCCATCGGAAATTTGCAAGTGCTTCGGATGGCTGACGATCCTTAGAGAGCTGATCGTGACATACCCGACATAAAAGAATACGTTTGTCTTGTGTAATCCGCAATTTGTCAATGAGAATGTGATTTTGATCAAGACGGTCGATACCACATGAGAAATCGAAAGGGATATTGACATTTTCAGGAATACAAAAATGACGCAGAGGCTCATAGGAATCAAGGACTACCTCGAATTCGGCGATGTCGTGAGAAATACAGCCGCAGCAAGCGCAAACGATGTTTTGACCGAGTTTGTACGTATGGGTGAGAAATTTTTTGTACATGGGCGTGACATCAGGTGCAGGTATAGGCCACAGTTGTTCTTTCACTTGTAGGTCAGCGAACTGGGCGTCCAATTCTGCAATGCTAAACACCATTAGTAGTGAGAAATCATACAATACATACCGTTGACGAACTTTTTCAATCAGTGCTTCTCGTTCTTGAGCGTTTTCGACAAACTGTTTATCTTTTACAATTCTTCTACTCTTTGCCTTTCGAGCTGCGTCCATTTCAAGATCGACTTGCCGCGAATTTTCACTGTCAGGCAGGTTCCGCTTTTTATTCCGATTATTTCTCTTTCTCTGAGACTGCTTCTCTCTTTCCTCTTGCACAAGTTGAGGATTGTTCAGCAGTAGCTGTTTTCTACGATTTGCGGAAGCTTTTGCTGAGGCAGCACGCTGATCAAGCTCAGCCTGGGCTTCTTGTTGTGTATGAATGTATTGCACCGACTCAGACATGACGGATGCAAAACAAATTCCGTCTGTACATCAGCAGATAAACTAAAAGAATCACAAAATAGAGAAATAGCTTAATTCCAGATTCAGCAAGTCTGAGTTTAACAGAGCAAGGTCAGTGTAATATTAGAACAATGAAATGCAGGGAGGAGAAAAGAGATTTAATAGAGAAGCTGATAAATTGAAACAGAAACGAGATCTATCATGACGCCATAATTAATGAAGGGGGGCTTAATTTTCAAAAACGCGGAACTATGCAAAATGAATTTAACGGAAAGCCAAAAATTAAAAATACATTGGCAATACCTTAATTGATGTGCCAAATTCCAATCGTTGGTGTT
>VBAU01000081.1:9505-15134 GCA_005883855.1 Bacteroidota bacterium | reverse complement strand
TACCATCAACACGATGGTGGACCAGTTGAATTCATTCTCTGCAGAGGTAACGCGTGTGGCGAGAGAGGTTGGAAGCGAAGGAAAACTTGGTGGACAGGCAACTGTGAAAGGTGTTGGCGGTGTTTGGAAAGATCTGACAGACTCTGTAAACCAGATGGCATCCAACCTCACAGGCCAGGTAAGAAATATTGCTGAGGTTACAACAGCGGTTGCGCGCGGTGACTTGTCAAGAAAAATTACCGTTGATGTAAAGGGAGAAATCCTTGAACTGAAAAACACGATCAACACGATGGTGGACCAGCTGAACTCATTTGCATCGGAGGTAACGCGTGTGGCTCTCGAAGTGGGTACAGAAGGAAAACTCGGTGGACAGGCAAAGGTGCAGGGCGTTGGTGGTACGTGGAAGGACCTCACAGAATCGGTGAACCAGATGGCGTCGAATCTTACCGCGCAGGTTAGAAACATTGCAGAGGTAACAACCGCGGTAGCAAATGGCGACCTTTCGAAAAAAATCACGGTGAATGTAGAAGGAGAAATCCTGGAGTTAAAGAATACCATCAACACGATGGTTGACCAGCTCAATTCCTTTGCGTCGGAGGTGACGCGTGTGGCTCTTGAAGTGGGTACAGAAGGAAAACTGGGCGGACAGGCAAAAGTGCAAGGTGTGGGTGGTACGTGGAAGGATTTGACTGATTCGGTGAATCAAATGGCGTCAAACCTCACGGGCCAGGTAAGAAATATTGCCGAGGTGTCTACAGCCATTGCGCGAGGCGATCTCTCTAAAAAAATTACCGTGGATGTGAAGGGTGAAATCCTTGAATTGAAAAACACGATCAACACGATGGTGGATCAATTGAATTCATTCGGTTCGGAAGTGTTCCGTGTGGCACGCGAAGTTGGTTCTGAAGGAAAACTCGGAGGGCAAGCTGATGTTCCGGGCGTTGAGGGACTGTGGAAAGATCTTACTGACTCTGTAAATAAAATGGCCTCGAATCTTACATCACAAGTAAGAAACATTGCCGAAGTAACAACAGCTGTTGCCAATGGAGACCTTTCGAGGAAGATCGAGGTAGACGTAAAAGGAGAAATCCTGGAGCTGAAGAATACCATTAACACGATGGTGGAACAGTTGCGTGCGTTTGCATCGGAAGTAACGCGTGTTGCCCGTGAGGTAGGAACTGAGGGAAAACTTGGCGGCCAGGCACACGTGCCGGGTGTTGGTGGCACTTGGAAAGATTTGACGGACTCGGTGAACCAAATGGCAGGAAACCTCACAGCCCAGGTGCGTAACATCGCCGACGTTGCCATCGCGGTTGCCAATGGTGACATGAGTAAAAAGATTACGGTGGACGTGCGCGGAGAAATTTTGCAACTAAAGGAAACGCTTAACACGATGGTGGACCAGTTGCGGGCTTTCGCATCCGAGGTAACAAGGGTAGCCCGTGAAGTAGGTACCGACGGAAAACTGGGTGGACAGGCGTTTGTGCCTGGTGTAGCTGGTACATGGAAGGACTTGACCGACTCCGTGAATCATATGACTGGTAACTTAACATCCCAGGTAAGAAACATTGCGGAGGTGACAAAGGCTGTGCAGTCAGGCGACTTAACCAAAAAAGTCACCATCGATGTAAAGGGAGAAATCCTCGATCTGAAGAACACGATCAACACGATGGTGGACCAATTAAACTCATTTGCATTCGAGGTAACCAGGGTGGCGCGTGAAGTAGGTACGGAAGGAAAATTAGGAGGACAGGCAGAGGTGCAGGGCGTTGCTGGTACGTGGAAGGATTTGACAGACTCCGTGAACATGATGGCTTCTAACCTTACCAACCAGGTGCGCGGAATTGCAAAAGTGGTAACCGCTGTAGCAACGGGTAATCTCAAACAAAAGTTGTCGATCGTTTCTCGCGGAGAAGTTGCGCAATTAACGGAGACTATCAATGAAATGATTGACACGCTTGCTGTATTTGCTGACCAGGTGACAACAGTGGCCCGCGAGGTAGGTGTTGAAGGAAGATTGGGAGGACAGGCAAGTGTGCCGGGGGCATCTGGTATCTGGAAAAATCTCACGGAAAATGTGAACCAGCTCGCTGAAAATCTCACGACCCAGGTGCGTGCCATCTCGGATGTGGCTTCTGCGGTGACAAAAGGAGATCTTACGCAAATGATTCGCGTGGAGGCCAAAGGGGAGGTGGAAGAATTGAAAGACACGATCAACCAAATGATCGCGAACCTGAAGCAAACAACGCTTCGAAACCAGGAACAAGACTGGTTGAAAACAAACCTTGCAAAATTTACCCAGATGTTGCAAGGACAAAAAGATCTAAACACGGTTACACACCGCATTCTTTCTGAGCTCGCACAGGTTGTCAATGCGCAAAAGGGAATGTTCTACATTCTTGAACAAGGGGGGGAAAATGACGCGCAGCAGAAACTCAAATTATTTGCTGCGTATGCATATGGCGAAGAGGTGAAAAAGGAAAAAGAGTTCGTACTGGGACAAGGATTGGTTGGCCAATGCGCCCTGGAAAAACGTCGCATTCTTTTATCAAATGTTCCGAAAAACTACTTCAAGATAGGCTCCGGCCTTGGAAAGGCATCGCCCGCCAACCTGATCGTCTTGCCAGTACTTTTTGAGAAAGAAATTAAGGCGGTCATTGAGCTGGCTTCGTTTGATACTTTCAGTGAGACACACCTTGACTTCCTTAGCCAATTAACAGAAAGCATCGGCATTGTATTAAATACCCTTGAAGCTAACTCCAGAACTGAAGGCTTGCTTGAACAATCACAGTCATTGACAGAAGAATTAAGAAGAGCAAACGAGGAATTGCAGGACAAGGCGCACTTGTTAGTAAAACAAAAAGAAGAAGTGGAAGCTAAAAATAAAGAGGTAGAGGAAGCCAGGAGATCACTTGAAGAAAAAGCCGAACAGCTGCAGTTAACCTCAAAGTATAAATCGGAGTTCCTTGCCAACATGTCGCACGAGTTGCGCACACCGTTGAATTCGCTGCTCATCCTTGCCCAGCAGTTGTACGAAAACTCCGAGGGCAACCTGAGCGATAAACAGGTGAGCTATGCGAAGACCATCCACAGCTGTGGCGATGACCTGATACAATTGATCAACGACATACTCGATCTCTCTAAGATTGAATCTGGTTATATCTCTACCGACTTTATTAACCTCCGCTTCAATGAAATCACAGCTTTTGTTCAAACAACCTTTAGACATGTATCCGAAAGCAAGAATCTGCGATTCAGCATTGAACTCGACGAGAAATTGCCACACAGTTTGGAAACAGATGCGCAGCGGCTCAACCAGATTTTGAAGAATCTTCTTTCCAATGCCTTCAAGTTTACCGAAAAAGGGGACGTTAAGCTGCGCATCTATGAAGCTAATCGCAGCTGGAAACAGGGAAATCCAAACCTGGATACTGCTAAAAGTGTGGTTGCTTTTGAAATAAAAGATACCGGCATTGGTATCCCGAGAGACAAACAAAGCATCATATTCGAGGCATTTCAGCAAGCCGAAGGATCAACCAGCCGTAAGTATGGTGGAACCGGGCTAGGACTTTCGATCAGCCGCGGACTAGCTGACTTACTGGGCGGATCTATTGAACTAGCGAGTGAAGTAGGCAAGGGCAGCACGTTCACTTTATTCTTGCCCATTGAATACAATCCTACAATAACAACAAGAAAGGAAAAGCAAACCAGTCGTAAAGTCACTGAGTATAAGCTTGCAGAGAGTCTGAGGAGCAGTGATGACATCACTTTGCAATCGGTACCGACAGTTAAGGTTAGTGACGACCTTGATGTACTGAGCGAAATAATTAATGAGGTTGGTGATGACAGGAATAATATTTTAACTGCGGACAAAGTTGTGTTGATCGTAGAGGACGACATCAACTTCGCCAAGATCATGCTGGAAAAAGCACATGAAAAGGATTTAAAAGCGGTGGTAGCTGTGAACTTCAGCGAAGTATTTGACCTTACGAATAAATATGGTCCCATCGCTATCACCCTTGACGTAAAACTCCCTGATGCAAGCGGATGGAGGATCCTCGATCTATTTAAAAATGATGTCAACTTCAGGCACATCCCAGTTCACCTCATCTCCGGGGAAGAAAATCATTTACTGGCTATGCAACGGGGTGCAAGGAGTTTTCATTTGAAGCCATTGAAAACGGAGGCTTTGTCTGTGCTGTTTACGGATATTGTCGAGTACCACGAGCGCAAAAACAAAAAAGTTCTGATAGTAGAGGATAACGAGTTTGACTCGTCCCAGGTGGTAAAAATTCTGGATAACGGCGACCTGATTAATATTGAAATTACCAATTCCGGGATGAAGGCACTGGATCTTGTTAAAGAAAATGAATACGATTGCATCATTGTTGATTACATGTTACCCGATATTGACGGACTGAAATTTGTAACCGAGATAAGCACAACCAAAAAGGTGCAGATGACACCGGTCATCGTTTACTCGGCCAAAGATTTTGCACCAAGAGAGAGGATGAGGTTAAAACAGCATGCGAATCGAATATTGCTAAAGGATGTCAATTCGCTTGATTTCTTGCTTGAGGAAACCGTTATGCTGCTTCACCTGAACCACAAAGATCTATTACTTGAGAAAAGAAAGCTGATTGAAAATCTGCGTGCAAAGAATGATGTGCTGACCAATAAAAGAGTGCTGGTTGTAGACGATGATGTGCGAAATCTTTTTGCATTGACAACTGCCTTTGAAAAATACAGCATTCAAACAATCACGGCCGAGAGTGGGCAGGAGGCGATGAAGATCTTAACTGAAACAGCGGATATTGACATGGTGCTTATGGACATCATGATGCCTGAGATGGATGGATATGAAACCACTCAAAAAATAAGGCGCGAGCACAAGAATACGACTTTACCTATCATCGCGGTTACAGCCAAGGCTATGAAGGGCGACAGGGAAAAGTGTATTGAAGCTGGTGCGTCCGACTATATTACTAAACCCTTAAAGATTGATCAGCTGCTTTCGCTAATGAGAGTGTGGTTATACAAATAAGCAGTATGGAAAAAATCGTCAATAATAAGCCCATGGTTGGCCAAAGCCTGTTACGGAAATCGGATATCAAGATTCTGCTAGTTGACGACAGAGAAGACAACTTGTATTCTATCGAAACAATTTTCGAAAAAGACAATTATACGATCGTAAAAGCCAATTCAGGTCGGGAAGCTCTTAAGGTTTTATTAAAGGAACAGGATTTTTCGTTGATACTAATGGATGTGCAAATGCCCGACCTAAATGGCTTTGACACGGCTACGATCATTTACGAGCGGGACAAGCTAAGAAATATTCCCATCATCTTTATCACCGCTTTTGGGTATGACGAAGACTACATCTTCAAAGGCTACCAGACGGGTGGCGTAGATTACATTTACAAGCCTGTGAACCCGGAAGTATTGCGGATGAAGGTCTCGGTATTTGTCGATCTGTATAGAAAGAATCAGCAACTGCTTCTTCATGAAAAACGATTAATGACCGCCAACAAATCTTTGCAAAAGGAAATAGAAGAAAGGAAAGCCTCAGAAGAAAAAATTAGACAGCTCAATGAACAACTGGTACAAAATAACGCTCATTTAAAAACGG
>VBAU01000081.1:0-9482 GCA_005883855.1 Bacteroidota bacterium | reverse complement strand
TTGCCTATGTGGCATCGCACGACTTGCAGGAACCGTTGAGAAAGATCCTCGTGTTCAGTGATAAAATTCTAATGAAAAACGACTTTGACAAGGAAACGGAGAAATATTTTAAGAAGATTATTGACTCGTCCAAGCGAATGCAGGTCCTTATCAATGACCTTTTAAGTTTGTCAAGAGATGCAACCAGCTCCCCGGATTTTCAACCGGTTGATTTGAATATCCTCCTAAAAGACATTATTGCCGAGCTAGAGGTCCAGATTGAAAGGAAAAATGCCCAGGTCCACGTTGACAAACTTCCTGTGATACGTGCCGTCCCTTCTCTGATGAGACAATTATTTTACAATCTCGTCAACAATGCTATTAAATTTCGAAAAGAAGCAGTTGATCCGGTTATTCGCATAGAATCGCGAATCAAGAGTAGCAGCAATGGAACGTCAGATAAAAACTACTATAACATCATCGTTTCCGACAATGGAATTGGTTTCGATCCTAAATACAAGGAAGAGATATTCTTAGTCTTTAAGAGACTTCACAGCTATCATGAATTTGAGGGTTCTGGGGTAGGGTTATCCATCTGTAAAAAGATCGTTGAAAAACATAATGGTTCCATTGTCGCTGAAAGCACACCAGGCGAAGGTTCTACTTTTACCATTGAGCTCCCCGAGATGCAATAAGTGAACGAAATTCCACATTTAGTGCCCTCCTATTGCCTAATAGCGTTTAGATCTGTTTTTGCACAATTATTGCCATCTTAAAAGAACAAATTAATCATTAATATGCGCCCCTTTGAGATTCTGGATACCTCTGCATTGGTCAATGCGCTCGCCGAGTATACAACCAGGTATACTAGACTACTCACGGAAGGCGGCAATAGAAATGAGATTTTCAATTGCCGCGAAACCATGCAATCGCTGATCGCTGAAATTGAACTACGAAAAAAGTCGGAATCCGGAAGCCTTCGTTCACTATCTGGCGGCGGAGCCAGGAGCCAATAATGCCAAATATTCATCGAGGAACATTTTTCCCACAGTTGAATAGCTGTATTTGATAACTGTTTCGGCAATACTTTGAGTGTTGAATTGGTTTTTATTTTGCAGAACGTTGATAACAGCTTCGGCAAGGGCTTCAGCACTCTCCGGTTTAACAAGGACCCCATTTTGGTCTTGATTGACCAACTCTCTCATCACGGGAATATCGGCCACGATAACCGGCACTCCACAAGCGTTTGCTTCGATAATTACACAGCCGAACGTTTCGTACCGGGAATACAATATTAGCACGTCAGCGTTTCTCAGATGTTGAGCTAAAACCGCCTGAGGAACCTCTTCATGAAGTATCACCATATCGCCTAATTGTTTGTCATTAGCAAGGGAATTAAGGAGCTGACGGGAAGCGCCGAAAACTTCAAGGGTGAATTTGATCCCTTTGTCCTTTACCAATTTTAAAGCTCTAAATAATTGCTCAGGATCCTTTTGATAACTCAGGTTTGAAATATGCAATAGCCGGGGGACGGGATGGACCTTCTTGTCGGAAGGATAAAAAATATTTGTGTTGACAACATTAGGTATCACTTTATAATTCACAAACGGCCATTTGCCTTTAATTGATCTTCCCAGGTAGTCCGAAACAGAAATAATTTTCGAGGCGTTAGCTATTGTTTTCGAGATGAAACGCCTCTTGAGAAAGCCTAGCTCATTAAGATCAGGCCGCGCTTCATCAAGATATATGGTCCAGTGCTCGCTTAACAAAAAGGGAATCGCGTACCTTTTTTTTATCCAGTTCGCAATAATACCGGCTTTAAAGGCTATATGCACATGCACCAGCCACGGCAGGCCTCTAGTTAACAGTAGTTCATTGATAAATCTCCTGTATAATCTTTTATAATTCCACAGCGAGAATAATTTGTCCGTTATTCCAAATAAGAAGCGGGGATTTGAGTAGTAAATGATTGTTTCGAGAAGATTTCCCGTCCGTTGTTGATCAACAAGTACAGAACTTGTAATTTGCTTTTGTTTGTCTTTGACAATGTACAGCACGTGTATCGGAACAAACGCAGATGCAGCCTGGGCATGACGCTGAATGAAATCCCCATCATACGGTGCCAGTTTGTTTGGATACCATGACGGTAGCCACAGGACGTATTGCAAATTGTCAAAGCTCATTACCGAAAAAGCGTCTTAATAGAAGAAATTTCGTTCTTTTTCCATAAAAATATATCCCTGAAGGTGACTGAAGTATGCTTGCGGAATTGCAAAACAAAATACAGCGTGGTGGCTGAATAAGCCAAAGTGTTGGCTATTGCAGCTCCTCTTATCGAATAAATCGGTATTAAAACAAGATCTGCAACAGCAATAAGTAAGAAACAAATTGTCGACCCGAGCAGGTTAACCCGTAAAAATCGCTTTGCTGAAAACCATGCGGCCAACAACGTCGTCGTAGCAAAAAAGAAATACCCGGGAAGCATGATAAGCAGCGCAGGCATTCCCTGCGAATATTCGGGAGGAAAGAACCAGTAATAACAGGACCACGCAGCAGCAACGATACAAATCAAGATAAACACGTTGATCAGGTTTAATGATCGGCTCACTGCCAGCAGCGTCTTGTCTTCGAGCGTTTCAGCTGTATTTCGCAATGCCGGGGCGAGCAGAGACGCAATAATAGTGGGAATAACCCACACAAGTTGAGCAAATCTGTTTGCCTGCGCATAAATTCCCAACTGGATATCCGCGTAAAAATGATCAACAAGCCAGAAGTCGAGGCGATAGGCAAAGAACTGGATAATATTAGTAATAAAAACGATCCCTGAAAAACTTAGCAAGGACTTAACCTCTTTATTTGCCGGCTTCATGAACTCCGTACTAACTGTTATATGAAATACTATGGCCTGGACAAAACCCGACACAAACACCATTGAACAATAGAGAGTAAATGCATTGATGCCGACTGCAATCTTAAGGTACATCAGGAGGAACCCAAACAAAAAGCATGCGGTCACAATGGAAAGGACTTTGTTGGCTAGCGTGGCCTTACCATAAGCGTAGAGAAGTGATGTATATTTTTCGATGACAATTAACCCAGTAAAATAAAGCATTTCAAGGGACGCATAACGTGTATTGAAAGGCTGCCGCGCTAATAATGTTCTTCCAGACAATTTTATTGCTACGACGTCAGCCAAGATGAATAACAGAAGTTGAAGCAACCCTGATGCTGCCGCGAAGTACAATATTCGTTCACGCTGCATTTCATTCCCTGCTCCATGCCATACCAGGGAAGCTCCGGTTCCAAAGTCTGTGATAATGATAAAAGCAGCTGCATTCACTATCATCAGTGATATGATCCCAAACAATTCTGCACCTGCAATTGCTGCTAAAAACAAGTTTACACCAAAAAAAAGTAGTTGATAGGAGAACCGATAAATGACTGCCCTGATAAGTGCCGAAGCAACGTGAAGTTTTGTGCAAATAAAATATAAATTTGAATGATTCTGACGTGACTATTAAACACAGCTGTGTATAAACTGATAAATTATTATACTCAACGATTTCCCTTTCCCTACAGGGGATGGAAATACTTTCGTCGCCTATTAAGAAATTGGGGTATTGAGACAAGGGAGTATAGAAAAAAAATATCCAATGGGATGTTTATGTTGGTCACACCTTCGGAACATATTCAACAACAGTTGTTCTGGTATGGGTATTATGAAAAGCCCGTGGCGCTTTTTCTTGAACATATCGTGGACCGCCACAGCATTATTCTGGATGTTGGCGCCAACATCGGCTATTTCACTTTAATCTCAGCTAAAAAAGCAAAAGCCGGAAAAGTATTTGCTTTTGAACCTGTAAAAGGATTGTTTCAAAGACTTCAGAAAAATATTGACCAGAATTATTTGCAGAACGTTGAAATAAGTCAATTCGCTGTTGGCGAGGCCGATGAGGACGCAGTAATATTTATATCGAGCAGTGAAAACCAGGGCATGTCATCCGTAAAACCTCCTGAAAATTTTTCTGGTGTGTCTCAACCTGTCAGAATAATCCGCATTGACGATTGGGCAGCCAAAAAAAACATCAAAAGGCTCGATATCATAAAATTGGATGTGGAAGGATCGGAACTTTTTGCTCTAAGAGGCATGGATCAGACGCTAACGAGGTTTAAACCGGTCTTGATCGTTGAAATAAATCCTGACACACTGGCTTATTTTGATCTTGTCCCGGGCGATGTATTGGTTTACCTGAACAGTAGAAATTATATTCCATTCAAGATAAGCGAAACTGGCTCCTTGCAACAGGCGAGCTATACCGATGCAAACGGAAATATCGTGTTCATCCACTCTGAAAAATTAAATGAATTTAGTTCCCACACCTGATGGCACATGCATCTCTAGAAACAGTTGTCGCATACTGAAGAGAGAAAAATGCAATGAACTCCTCTAAACAGCCTGGATCTGGATAAACTCCTTCCGGTTTATGTAGTATAGGAATAAGAAGTAAAGAATGGGGAACAGGCTTAATAATTTTAAAATGAAAAAACCCGTTACGAAACCCATCAAATAAAAAAGTGCCAACACTCCACATCCCGCCAATAATTGGGTATCATCAATGGCGCAGATAATTTTGAAATAATAAACATGCAAATGATGGTAAACAAGCTCCAGCGGCTTTGTAAAATGATAGCCATCTGTGACCACGATCTTTGGATTATTTCTTTCCACAGAGATCACCACACGCTCTCCATGCCTGACTGGATAGATCTCTTTTCCGTTTACAATAACCCGGATATTTAAGAAGCTTATCAGGGTTTGTTTTTTTCTCGTGATGACAATATAGTAGGAGGTATCAATTGTGAAAGTTTTACTTTTTAACGACAACCCACGCGAGCAACAGCACTATTTTAACGCCCTCATTATTTGAATGAAATCATCAGCCTGAAGAGAAGCGCCACCCACTAAACCGCCATCTACGTCCGGGCAGGCGAATAACTCTCCCGCGTTATTTGCTTTCACACTGCCGCCGTACAGAATTGAAATTTCCTCAGAAAGCTGGGGACCATACTGGCCTGCGAGTTTAGAACGAATAAATGCGTGCATTTCTTGTGCCTGTTGCGTTGTGGCGGTCTTTCCCGTACCTATGGCCCAAATCGGCTCATAGGCAATGACGATGTCTTTCATTGTTTCTGCAGGTAAATGAAATAGTGATTCTTTTAACTGGGCTTCAACAAATTGATTTTGCGTTCCCGATTCACGGATGGCTAATGGTTCGCCGCAGCAAAAAATTGGTGTTACGAAATATTGAAGACAGAGGTTTATTTTTTCTGCAAGCATTGCGTTGGTCTCACCAAAATACTCTCTTCGCTCACTATGCCCAACAATGCAATAAGAAACGGCCAGCGAATGCAACATTTCCGCTGACACTTCCCCCGTATAGGCACCGTTTTTTTTGTGATGGCAATTTTGAGCCGCGACATAATAATTGGCTTCTTCTTCTACTTCGCTTCTTGTCATTAAAAGGTATGGAAAGGGCACGGCGAATACCGTGTACTGGTGAGGGTTCATCTTTATGTCCGCTTTCAAAATATTATCCAATAATTTCTCTCCCTGATGGAACGTGAGGTTCATTTTCCAATTTGCCGCCGCGATTTGTTTCCTCATAAGCTGTTTAATAATGTTCGAAGATATATTTAAGGATGCTTTTTTCGTTTTTTGAGAGTTTTTTACCTTTTAATTTCTTCCAATTCTCGATATCCGCCATGGCCTTGTCAAACTGGTAGCGATCTATTCCGTCATTGCCCCAGGAAAAACTGGAAAGATATTTGGGAGTAAGGCCAGCGCCAAACACATTGCAACTGGCTCCCACAACGGTTCCCGTATTCAATGCAGTATTGATCATGGTTCGTGAGTAGTCGCCCATAAGCACGCCGCATTTATAACCTGCAGTCACATGTCCTTTTGGCGTTGAGATTGTCACCTCTCCGGCGTTATTTTTTAAATTTGAATTAGAGGTGCCCGCGCCAAGATTACACCACTCCCCTATGACTGAATCACCTAAATATCCATCATGTGCTTTATTCGAATATCCGAACAATACTGAATTCTTTATTTCTCCCGCGGCTACACAGTATGGACCAATAGAAGTGGCACCGTAAACTTTGCTACCCATTTTTAGAAGAGCGTGGTCACCCAGAGCAAATGGACCGCGGATCATGCAGCCTTCCATAACCTCCGCGTCCTTACCAATATAAATGGGGCCAGCGGAAGCGTTCAAGACGGAATACTCAACCTTTGCACCTTTTTCAATAAAAACCTTTGAAGGTTTGATAACGATGTTGGTCTTTGAAATGGCATGCGATTTTCTTTTTTTTGTTAGCAACTCGAAATCCTGCTCTATTGCCTCCTGGTTCCACTGAAAAATTTCCCACGGGTGTTGTAAGGCTTTTATTTTGTCCTTAAGGGTTAAGGCCTTTACTACCTTTATTTTGTGAGGTTCTATTATTTCTTTTTTTGTAAAACGGAAAACAATACCGGCATTGCCGTTGACAGAAATGAATTCACCATTCTTTAATTTGGGAATTGCCTTTATCATCTTAGCGGTGGGCAGGACATTTCCGTGTATCATAAGGAAAACATCGTCTCCAATATTTTTGTCAACCCGCACGGAACGATCAAGGTCCTTGTAGTCGTCTTCCCATTTGTCGAAAGAAGGAAGGCCAAGCCATTTTTCCCATTTTTCACGGATGGTAAGAATTCCGACTCGAATGTCCTGTATTTGTCGGGTTAGGGTAAACGGATGCAGGTTCTCGGGCTGACAAAATTCTTCAGTAAAGATGATCTTCTGCATGGAACTGGAATGTCGTCAAAAATAAGAAAGAAAATTCGTCGCAAATTCTTAAGCGTGACAATCAAAAAACCTCCCGAAGAATCGAGAGGTTTAAAGTATAGCCATGAAAAACAAAAAATGTAATTCAGCTTAAAGCTAAATAATTATTTTTTCTTCTCATATTTCTTCTTGAATTTGTCAATTCGCCCTGCTGTGTCAACCAATACATTTTTACCCGTAAAAAAGGGATGCGATGTATTTGATATTTCAAGCTTTACCAGCGGGTATTCATTACCATCCTCCCACTTAATCGTTTCCTTCGACGGAGCCGCAGAGCGGCTAAGAAAGGCATGACTATTACTCATGTCCTTAAATACCACTAACCGATAATTCTTTGGATGGATACCCTCTTTCATAAACCTCTGATTTTAAGCTGCGCGGCTGTCCATGGTAGCCAGCGGTTGCGCAGGTGCGATAATTGTTTTAAGCCGGCAAAGTTAGCTCTCAAGGCTCATCCTTCCAAATGTATTTGACCCACGATTGGGGTGTTTAATGACATAAGAAAAGCTACTGAAAAGTAGCTTTGTATTTTGCAAACTATATAAAAAACGAAAGCATCGAGGCGTTGTTTCATATATCAGCTTGCGCCTTTATACTTACTAACCCGATGCTTTCTGGAGTAACATTCCTCTTTTGACGGATTCCTGTTGCTCCCCGTTGCTTTCTTTCTGTTTCCAGATTTCCTGCAACGATTGTAGATCCAAGATACATTGAGGGAGTGCCCATTCCAAATTTTTTGCTTTGTTGTTTTACACCTGTTATACACCTAGTTATTCACACCGAAAAAAGCTAATTTAACTCCGCATGTTTTCGTATTGAAGGGGGATGCCCAGGCTCCAGGTCTTTGAATTATGCATCACCGTTTGCAAGTCATCAATTTTTTTTGCTGTCACTCTCACCAGGTCGTCCATGACCGAAGCTTGAACCTTCAAACCGCTGTCCTTAATATTCTTCACGATCTTCTTGGCGTCTTCCTGCTTTAACCCATTGCGAACGATCACTTCTTTTTTCCAGTTCTTTCCACTTTGAAAACCTTCTTTCGAAAAATCGAATGCCTCCGGCGCAATACCCTGTTTATGTGCCCTGCTGATGAGCACGTCAATTAATTGCCGCATCTTCATTTCATCTGCGGCTTCAATTGCGATGCTAAATTCTTTTTTGTTTAAATCGATCACAACGTGAGAACCTTTAAAATCGAAACGGTTTGTGATCTCCTTAGTCGTTACGTTTACTGCGTTGTCCAGCGCTTGTATGTCCACTTTGCTGACGATGTCGAAGGAAGGCATAATAATGTTTTTAGGAAAGTGAAGGGCAATTCTGCTTTTCAAAAATAGGATGTTTTCAAAACTATCACAGCCAACCACCAATGCACTGGAATAAAAAAACCTTCCATCGATATGGAAGGTATCAACGAATGCTTGCCATGTAAAAATTAGATCATCAAAATCTGTGTCCGTCTCGTTTGAATCACAGTCAGCCTACGGCAATCTCAGATTGGATATTGGGCATTGATAAGGGTGCTGCCTTCCTTCCGGTAGTTGGTCCGATTATGAGAAAATAGATCCAGCTTATAGACAACGTTAACAACATACTTGTCAAAATGGATATCTTGGCAACGTCACGATAAAGTTCACTGCTGAATGCGAGCATAGTCGTAAAAATTGACATAGTGAAGCCTATGCCTGCCAGTGTTCCCATACCAAGAAATTGCCTCCAATGTACCTGGCAAGGCAATTTGGCAATGTTAAGAGCAACCAGCACTCTGCTAAAGAGAAATATGCCGACTGGTTTACCAATCACCAGGCCCGCCATCACTCCCAAAGCAATTGTGTTGTTTAGCGAAATTGAAATATCTGCCGGGATTAATATAGCTGTGTTGGCTAAGGCAAAGACCGGCAAAATGAAAAAGTTCACGACACCATGTATTATTTTTTCCAGCCTGGGTAATGAATTCACAGGCATAGCAAAGGCGACCAGCACGCCAGTAATGCTCGCCTCTATTCCGGAATTCAAAATGGAATACCAAAGCAAAAGCGATATTGCCAACTGAATGATCCCTGGCTTCAGCCGAACATAATTACAAAGCCAAAGCAGTCCGTATAAAACTGCACTCATGACGAAATAAATTGTCTCAACCTTGCCTCCATAAAACAAAGCAATGACGATAATAGCACCGAGATCATCAATGATAGCTAATGCCATCAGAAAGATTTTCAAGCTCGTCGGTACCCTCTTGCCAAGCAATGAAGCTATGCCCAATGAAAATGCAATATCTGTTGCCGTAGGTATTCCCCATCCATGCGTGAATCCTGAACCGATATTAAAACTGAGGAAAATTAATGCCGGCACAACCATTCCACCCAAGGCGGCTCCAAATGGTAGAATGGCTTTTTTAAAGCCGGATAGCTCCCCACATACCAACTCGCGCTTTATTTCCATGCCCGCGAAAAGAAAAAAGAAGGCCATCAAAAAATCATTGATCCATTTAAGTGGCGAATGAGGAAGATTCAATAGTGAAAAAGTATTTGTATTCCACAGGGACCGATACCATTCGCCGCTGATTGTATTTGACATCAACAAAGAAAAGCCTGTGCATAAAAGCAGCAAAACCCC
>VBAU01000397.1:6591-7010 GCA_005883855.1 Bacteroidota bacterium | reverse complement strand
ATCCCGTCCGTCGATGAACTTTTTTCGGCGGATGTGTCCACCCGGCAGTTTGTTTTTACTGTGCTATTTTCTTTAGGCGTGGAATGTTGCGGCATCCTACATATATTCATTGCAGCCAACGCACTTGGCTTACCTGCATCATTGCCGGCAAGCGCCATCGCTTATATTGTTTCCGTGCTGCTCATGATCGTATCACCGTTCTTGAGGGGCCTTGGGGCTGTGGAACTTTCAATGGTGTACGTGTTAACCATGTATGGTTACACCCCAGTGAATGCACTCGCCATAACCATCCTGTATCGCTTGTTTGAATTTTGGTTGCCATTGATTGCCGGAATCTTTTCTTATTTGTGGCATGGTCGCCACATTTTTGCCCGCGTGTTTCCTGCTTTCCTCGTCTTTGCATTGGGGATCATCAATAT
>VBAU01000397.1:6067-6499 GCA_005883855.1 Bacteroidota bacterium | reverse complement strand
TGGGCACCGCCGCCTTCTTAATTCGCGGTCAGCGAAATGCCTGGCTCCTTGCAATGGTTCTCGCCGTTTTGTCTTTCGTCGGCCACCTGTTTAAAGCATTGGATTATGAGGAAGCAATCCTGGCCGCCTCAGTCATTATTGTTTTGCTGCTAAGTATGAAACAATACCGTTTAAGAACCAACATGCAATTACTTCAATTAGGCGTAAAAACAACGTTGCTCATTTTCTTCGCTGTGATTGCTTTTGGCTTTATTGGCTTTTATTTCGTTGACAAGCGGCATTTTGGAATCGACTTTAGCTGGAAACAATCATTGTTGTTTGCTTGCAGAAACTTCTTGCTAATGAATGACGATGGCATTAACCCCATCACTCGCTTCGGCCATGAATTTATCTGGATGGCGCATTTCCTGGGTTTCATTGCCTGGAGCTTTT
>VBAU01000397.1:0-5919 GCA_005883855.1 Bacteroidota bacterium | reverse complement strand
TGCTTATCGTATCGCCAACGGATTCGCCATTGTGCTGGAAGAACCAGTATGTGCGGATGATTGCAAGATCCCGGTGTTAAAAGAATTTGATAAACACTGCCAGAAGATGGGCTTAAAGACGGCTTTCTATCGAGTAGATGAAACGGGGATGTCTTACTTCAGTTATCTCAAGAAAAGAAAATTATTGATTGGTCAGGAAGCGGTACTCGAGCTGGATAAATTCACACTTGAAGGAAGAGATAAAAAGTCTTTACGCAATGGTTTGAACAGCTTAAAAAAGAAAGGATTTAGCACTTTCATTTGCAAGCTACCTTTGCCGAAGGAACTCGTTAGCGAATTGAAGGCGGTCTCTGACCAATGGTTGAGCCATTATTCCAAGAAGGAAATCGTTTTCTCGCAGGGCATGTTTGATGAAAAAGAAATTACTCAACAGGACGTGATCATAATTAGGGATGAGTTAGGAAACCTGAAAGCCTTCCTGAACATCATTCCCGATTTTGCACCGGAGGAATGCACTTACGATCTCATCCGTAAGACAGGTGATGCTCCCGGGGGTTGCATGGACGCATTGATCATTGAAATGGTAAAATATGCGAAAGAAAAAAAATTAAAATATCTCAACCTGGGACTTGTGCCCATGGCGGGAATTGAACAACCTGAAAATACCGCTGAGCGCTTAATCCGTTACGCATATGAAAAAATAAAACGTTTCAAGCAGTACGCTGGTCTTCGGGAGTTTAAAGAAAAATATGCTACAATATGGGTGAATAAATATCTTGTGTACGAAAATGATTTTGACCTGCTCCAGTTACCCGCTGCACTAAATAAAGCCATGCAGCTTTCATCGCGATGAAAAAACCGATCATTATTTTATTTACTCTCTTATTTAGTCTGTTCCATATTTTATCGGCTCAAAAAACCAGCCTGCCGTTGTCACTTTACAGTGGTATGGACACAACAAAACCACTCGTATTTTATATTTCGGGAGACGGCGGCTTTAATAAGTTTTCCACTTCATTCATGCAAACCCTGAATAAGCAAGGTTATGCCGTGATTGGGTTAAATGCAAAGGATTATTTCTGGACTCAAAAAAAACCAAAGGAGGCCGCCACCGCAATTGAAGGTGCGATTGATGAATCAAACAAGCAATGGAAAAGACACAATATTGTGCTGATTGGATATTCCTTTGGCGCGGATGTCGCGCCATTCATGTTAACGAATTTTTCTTCCGCACTGGCGTCGAAAGTAAGTCGCCTCATTTTATTATCGCCTTCTCCCAAAACCGATTTTGAAATTCACGTTATGCAAATGTTGGGTTGGGGAAAAAGTTCCGGCGAAAGTGTCCCCGCCGAGATCAACAAGATTTTCAAGCCAGTGATTTTTATTGTCGGCGACGACGAAAAAGAATTTCCGTTTTCGCAGCTCACGATAAAAAACAAAGAGATCATCAAAATGCCCGGCGGTCACCATTATGACGGTGATGTGAATGCGTTGAGCAAACAGATCGTGGCGCATCTTTAGCACAGGGTCTATTTACCCAGCATCGGGAATAATTTTTTTATGTCGGCATCAGTCGGTTGCGTGCCGTACTCACAGACCTCGAATGCCTCGGCATATTTCACATTCGAAGTTTTCTCTTTCCCGTACCATTTTTCCAGTGATGCCCGCATTTCCGCATTAATGGTACCTGCCCTTTGCTTTGCAAGCCATTTAATACGTTCAGTTTTATCTTTGGGAACCTGGTCAAGATAATGACCGATCCACGGCAACCACTCATACATCTGCGACTCGTGCGCATCCAGGGCAGAAACCTTTTTGTCGTACACCGCCGTGATGTCAACGACAATATCCGGCCGAAAAGGATTGGGTTTTTGAAAACGATCCTGGTAGTACAAAAACACGGGATTCTTTTTTAACGCAGGAACATCAGGAGCAATGTTTGGCACTGCCACCATGTAGGCTGCGTCCTGCACTAGCACACCAGTATAACGATGATCCGGATGATAGTCGTTCGGACGAGGCGCGATTACTACATCTGCATTCCATTCCCGGATCTTTCTGATGATCGCCAGCCTCACATCCAATGTAGGCATCAACAAACCATCATGGTTATTGAGAACATCATAGACAACACCTATACGTTTACCTGCCTCCTGTGTTTCAGCAAATCTTCGCTTCGCCAGTTCAGCGCCCTTCAATGTTTGATGACCCGCGTCGCCGTTTGTAACAGACACAAATTTGACCGCATAACCCATTTGAGCAAAGAGGGCCGCAGTACCGCCGCCGTCTTCGTCACAATCGTCGGGGTGCGCACCGATCATGATGATCCGAATCTTTCCATCTGCATTTTGGGCACTGGCGGTTTGAATGAAGATCAAGAAGAAAATCGATGCAATCAGACAGTGACAAATCGTTCTCATAAAAAAGTTTTATTGTCATGAAGTTAGCACTATTGTAAAAAAAGTTCGTTTCAATTTCCGCATGCACATGGCATCAAAACTGCAATAGGATAACTTTGACGAAACAATGCGACAAATGACACAAGCAGCAGGCGTTTTAAATCAACGACAAAAAGCCAGGCAGTTCCACGATCTTCATCATTCGGGAAGACTTTTGATCTTACCAAATATTTGGGATTCCTTGGGGGCAATGCTTCTCGAAAATTTAGGATACCCTGCGGTTGCAACAGCAAGTGCATCGGTTGCCTTTTCAAACGGATACGATGATGGAGAAAATATACCGTTTAGTACTTTGCTGACGCTCTTAAAAAAGATCGCTGGCAGTGTAAAAATCCCAGTATCGGCGGACGTAGAAAGTGGATTCGCCACCGATGAGGTTGCGCTAACGAAAAATATGAGACAGCTCATTGAAACTGGAATTGTGGGTATCAATATAGAAGATACCGACAAGAAGACAAACTCCTTGTTACCGGTGCACGTACAATCACAACGAATCAAAGCGTTAAGGGAAGTTGCAAAAGAGATGGACATCCCTTTGTTTATAAACGCGCGGACAGATGTCTACACTCGGGGCAAAGGTTTTGACACTTCTGAATCCAAATATGACGAAACGCTGAAAAGAGGTTTAGCTTACAAGGCTGTAGTCGAGATGACATAAA
The DNA here is from genome assembly GCA_005883855.1 of Bacteroidota bacterium. GTDB lineage: Bacteria > Bacteroidota > Bacteroidia > Chitinophagales > Chitinophagaceae > VBAU01. The sequence continues at coordinate 2,801 of VBAU01000397.1, read as the reverse complement.
AAAATTAATAGAGCAACTTCACATGCCGGTGAATGTTGTGACAATCCAAGGTCTTCCCGAGCTGAGTGTGCTAAATGAAATGGGAGTCGCCAGGGTTAGTTTGGGGCCCTCATTTCTAAAGATTGCCATAAAATCAATGAAGAACTTAGCGATGAAACTGCAGACCTATGAGGGTCTGTCAGACATTACAGAAAACGAGATCACATCTGCTTACTTAAAAGATCTTGTCAACAAGAATTATCGATAAAACCTGCCGCCGATTGTTCGTTCCGCCAATGCCATCTATTCTCAAACGCGACAAGTTATCTTTGCTCAAACTGTCAAAAATGAGTAGCCCTATTCTTCCGAGTCCTTCAGGTAAATTGGCTGCGAATATTCAAGGCGTTTGGTGGTTACTGGCTCGTGAAGATTGGACAGCTTCCGGCGATCGAAGAATTGATCCCATACTTGGACCTGATCCCATCGGCATTTTGGCTTATGCAAAAAATAAATTTACAGCTCAGGTTATGAAGCGGAACAGAACAAACGACACAACTGCTTAAACGTTCACCACCGGACAAAATAATACAACAGCTATGAGCGGTTACGACGCTTATTTCGGCAACTATGCTGTCGTTGAAGAAACAGGACAAGTATCCCACACAATCGTTGGCTCCATCAGCCCAGGAAACGTTGGAATGACCGTGTTACGCAACTTACGTGTTGATGAGAACAAATTGACGATTCAACTCGAAACAACAACTACTGAAGAAGAACCCATCACTCGCACCCTGACGTGGAAGCGCATTAGTTAGGATTCGCCATTGTGGTTACATAAATTTCTTAATTACATTTACTGCAACAAACGATTGCTATGTCATCCTGGAAATGCTTGAAGATTTTCATTTTCCTCTTTTTCATTTTTTTCTCCTCGATCTCACATTCACAAACTTCCAAACTGTTGTCAAAACGGTGGGAGGCATGGTGGATCTGTGTTCCGCGGCAGCCTGTGCATGATTATGGTGTTTACCAGTTTAGAAAAACATTTACGCTCGCTACGAAGCCTGCCTCGTTTGTGGTACATGTATCCGCAGATAACCGATATAAACTATTTGTGAATGGACAATTCGTTTCGTTAGGACCAGCGCGTGGTGATGTCTTCCACTGGAATTTTGAAACGGTGGACCTGGCCGCATATCTGCAGCCCGGAAAAAATGTGATCGCGGCCGTCGTGTGGAATTATGGAGAATACCGGCCGGAAGCGCAGATCTCCTATCAGACTGGTTTCATCATGCAAGGCGATGGCGAGAACCAAAAGGTGATCAATACCGATAAGACCTGGAAATGCAGGCGTGATAGCAGCTACACTGCCAAGGAACCTGCGCTGATCTATTCCTATTATGTGGCAGGGCCTGGCGAAGCTATAAACTATAACCTTGCATTGAAGGAATGGAAGAATATTGCGTTCGATGATGCGAGCTGGCCTTCCGCAACGCAAATCACCGAAGGACTCCCAAAGGGAGTGTTCGGTTATGGTTTGGGATGGATGCTTGTCCCACGAACCATTCCTCAAATGGACTTGAAGCCGCAACGATTGCAAAAGGTTCGAAAAGTCGAGAACATTCAATTGCCTCAAGGTTTCCCCGAACAAAAGCAATCTTTCACCGTGCCCGCCAACAGAGCTATTTCTATTTTGCTTGACCAGGGTTCTTTAACCGATGCATATCCTGTAGTTCAATTCAGCAAAGGGAAAAACGCTGCGATTACATTGGGCTACGCAGAGGGTTTATATGTAGAGGAATCGAATCAAGAGAACTGGCGAACGTTTCATCAAAAAGGAAATCGAAATGAAGTTGAAGGAAAACGATTTATTGGCGTGAAAGACAGTTTGATCTCTGATGGCACTGACCTACAGGAATTCACCTCGCTGTGGTGGCGGACATATCGCTACGTCCAACTGCAGGTGCAAACGAAGGACGAGGCGCTTGTCATAAATGACCTGTATGGAGTTCTTACAGGATACCCTTTTTCAATGAACGCTCGGTTTGATGCTGGCAAGGACACGCTGAACAAAATTCTCGAAATAGGTTGGCGAACTGCGCGGTCCTGTGCCATGGAAACTTACATGGACTGCCCCTACTATGAACAACTGCAATATGTGGGTGACACACGCATTCAATGCCTGGTATCTCTGTACAACAGCGGCGATGATAGGCTAATGCGCAATGCAATCACACTGCTGGATAATTCCAGGATGGCAGAAGGAGCAACGTTGAGTCGCTATCCAACAGCGAATGCGCAGGAAATTCCACCCTTTTCTCTCTGGTGGATTGGAATGTTACACGATTATTGGATGTACCGAAATGACCAAGCGTTTGTAAAAGATAACTTGCCAGGGATGCGACAAGTACTTTGGTTCTTTAACAAATATCAGCAGGTCGATGGTTCCCTGAAAAACCTCCCATATTGGAATTTTACAGACTGGTGTGAGACAAAGGGCTGGAATGATGGTGTGGCGCCTATTGGCAAAGATGGCTCTTCAGCAGTGCTCGATCTGCAGCTGCTGTGGGCCTATCAACTCGCTGCTGAAATGGAAAAATATTTGGGCACTCGGGAACATGCACAACAGTATGAAGCCGCCGCTGCAAAACTCAAAACAACTATCCGATATAGATATTGGGATGGCAAACGCATGCTGTTTGCGGATACACCCGAGAAAGATCTCTTTTCCCAGCACACAAATTCCTTAGCAATCTTGACCGGAGTCACAAGTGGCACCGAAGCGAGTGCACTAGCCAAAAAAATAATTCACGATACAGTGC
>VBAU01000396.1:2780-5316 GCA_005883855.1 Bacteroidota bacterium | reverse complement strand
AAGTTCTTTCAAAGTTTGAAGAAACTCTGGTTTCAATTTTATTCCAATTCCTGTGAATATTAGTCTAGACTCAGTTAAAATAATGATACCTCTATGTATATATGTTTCACAATGGTTTTTCCACTCTCTCGCAGTAATGGCTTCTGGTCAGGTCAGAACCGGGATTCGACCGGGGACCGACCGACATTTGTTGATTCCTCGGTCGGGTCGGTCTGGATCTAGTAATATCCGATCGATTCCCCGGTTACCGCATCGGTCGGTCCTAAAAAGCAGTCGGTCGATGTCGGTTCTCGATCATAGTCAGACCGGGTCGGTCGGTTCAGCTTGAGCTAAATATTCGAGAAATCTCGGTCGGGTACAAGAGCCAGTCAGAACCGACCGAGATTTTATTATGTGGATGTCATGGGCTGGCAGCTGTAACAGGGAAGTGGTATATTAGAAAATATTTCCCGTTACATTTGCATTACAATTACATACTTTGAAGTGGCATTCCCGTTACATTTCCCGTTACATAAGTTACGTACCAAGCACTAGAACTACAAACAAACAAAATGTTACCTATCGAATCTATTTCGCAATAACTCAGAAATTGTCCCAGAGGCAGCAGGACCTTCCAGGGGGGTAGCAGATCTGGCTCGCGCAGTGGCTGCAGATGCGGGTGCAAGTGCAGTGGGACGAGGGGCCATTCCCTGGACGACACGATTCGAAGTATACGCATCGATATTGATACCTTTCAAGAAATTTGCAAGGCCCTTTGGCAGTGGTTTTCCTTCAGCACGGTACCTGCGTGCTGTTTCACATGCTTTGACTCGGGCCATTTCCACTCGTCTTTTTTCTCTGTTCGCATTTTCGGCTTTTTGCCGGACTGTATCTGCATCGTCCGCACCGATTGCCGACTCACAATTAATTCGTTTCCAGAGGCCCCGCAGTAATTGCATGTCATGGACCATAACAGTTTGACGTTTTGCATGAATGGCAAGCTTGTTCCTAAAATTTAGTAATAATTCAAGCACTGATCATGAAAAGTACGTCATTTCAAAAACCATCAAGAGAATATCCTCTGTCATTGTTTGGAGGGCGTAGAGGGCATCCTTTTCCCAGCGAAAATGACCTTGGAAGTACCTACCCCTCCCTTCGTGCACTTTTAAATCATGGCAAATCTCTTTTACAATGCGTTCAAAAGAGCGGTGAGGGATCAAGAGGCTCTCTGCCATAGCTGCTGACTGATAATATCGGATTTCTCTCAGCGCTTTTGCTATTTATTATTAGATATATTCTTGAGTCACTTAGATTCATACTTCCTCGTCGAAGCCTTTGTAATCTTGCATTTTGGGCTTCATCCCGTCTTTGGGTTTGGCCCCCTCTTCGTGCCTGTTGTTGTCGGCTTTTGTAAACCTTGCCATGAACAGACTGAAATACATTGCGAAATGCTCGTTTACGGGGCACAGGGAGAACCATATTACTGTGGCAAAGTGATAGATGATGATTTGAAAGAACTGAATGAAATGTTTATGAAGATGGCAAGCGGCAAGGGTGAAAAAAATTGTAACGGGAAATGATTCTGCAATTTAATTTCAGGGGCTTGTCCCGTTACTTCAGCAACAAGTTTCGGATTTCTGATATAAGCATCAACACCAAACAATTCAACATACCAATATATGCCTCGTAAAACATTCAACCACTTCGCGCCTGTGGAAACCTGTGGAGGCACACATTCGAACAATCCCAAAACAGTTCTCAATCGGTCTTATAACTTAGTCAAACGGGGGATTGAAATTTCCGATCATCGTGATGACTCCGCTTTCCGAACCGCGAAATCCAGAGCTTTGCGAAAACTTCGAACAAGTGATGGATGGCCAGGGTTATCCCCTGCTGAACAACAAGATGCAGAAGAGGCGGTAATCCAAGAACTGGTCAGCCAACGAGAAGCCAAGAAGCGAGCCCATGAGAGAGAATGGCGAGTCAAGGATGAGAGAGGTGAAATCGAAGAAGAACAACAAAGAGATGATGTTAAAGAGGCCGAAGCGGAGGAGCTTATTGCAGAGGAGGAGGAGTGGGTTTCGGAGGAAGACGAAGAAGGCTCTGCTCAAAGTGACAGCCTGGAGAACCGTCGCCGGTGGATGGATGATATTAGGAATAGAGCTGCTAAGTGGTACGATAAGTTGATGGAATTAGAGGTTGATACAGAAATAAATGCACTGTGTGTTGATGACACCAGTTAAACTAGCACTTTTATTGCTACATTTAAATAACCCTCGTACCTTTCCAGTATGTACGGCGCCAAGCATTGGAGATTCAAAATTGTATTGGATCAAACAGATGGGGTAAATCAAGTTTCGTGGGGTCGATCATGTTATAAGTAACGGGATGGAGTTGATTGGCTCCCTAGTAAGTTCATATCCCGTTACATGCTTCCATCATAGAAAAGTCAACGCTCAAACCTCCTGTAAAGCATGTTGCCAACGCTCAGATCCTCCGAGAATCAGCTTGGATTGGATCATATGCATGGGGCTAAATTGCCTGACAAATTTCTAAT
>VBAU01000396.1:0-2737 GCA_005883855.1 Bacteroidota bacterium | reverse complement strand
TGCCGACTGGCTTTCTCTTAATCCCGTTACATTCAAGTTACATTCATCTTAAGAACATCGACGCTCAAACCCCCACCAAAGCATTCGTACGGCGGTTTGTATTGGATCAAATAAACGAAGCCTTAAATTAAGCAATTTAAAAATCTAGTCCAAGGGGCGCGACAAATACGTATAAATCCACTATATCCAACCTGGTGAACCTTAACATAATTTGCTTCGATTCATCATCATGCCTTCTCAATCCACAATGATCAGAAGTCCTCTTGCAAGCAGTCCTCAATCCAATGACAACCTCAGCATCGATGGTCCTACCGCATTGAGCTACGAACCTACCTTTGTTAAATCCAAAACAGGCCAGCGCTTTTGGCAAGTGGAGGACTCGAAATTATGTTCTGACTTCTGCAAGAGTCAACTCAAGGTATCAGAAATAAGTACCTCATTAATCGTAGGATGTTATTCAAGGATTCAAATTTGCATTCGAAACGAAAAAGCAAGCGACATGTTGGCCTGAGTTTATCGAGGCTGTTGATCCAAAACTCGGCACTGCACACGTCCTTTGCAAGCATTGCAAAACATCCTGTCGACATCCTAACCGAGATGCAAGCAAAAGTACTTCAAATCTGCGCAAGCATTTAGACAATTGTCACAAACATCGAGCATACTTACGAGCACAGGCTGGTGAGGAGCCTATCGTCCCTGGGCAGAAGGATTTGATATATGATTTCATGGGTTGGGACAATGTTCGTCGTCGTGAAGTCATGACGACGGATCGCCTAAAAGAGAAAGTTCTCCGTATCATCATTGATGGAAATCTGTCCTTCTCTCATGCTGATAATCCTGAGTTTGTGGAGCTCCTCAAGGATGCGTACCCTGATTGCTCGCCCCCATCTCGCAAAGCAATCGTCGAATATTTGAAGTCCAAAGCAACCTTGACTAAATTGGAATTAAAAGAAGTTCTCTCACAACTCGATTCGAAAGTGAGTCTTGCATTGGATGCTTGGACCACACGCAACAATCTTGCATTTCTAGGTATGTTATTTTTAAAATAAATATGTAACGGGAAATCGAATTGTACAGGCGCTGATCATTCACTTCCCGTTACATTGGCAATGCTAATAGTATGTGTAGCTATCACAGCGCATTACATCGATCAAAACTTCAATCTTCAACAAGAACTCCTTGCATTCGAACCCATCGAAGGTCAACACTCGGGGCAAAACTTTGCAAACATCGTCTTCAACACTCTCCAAGAATACGATATCAAGGGGAAATTCTTCTGTGTCACAACAGACAACGCCAGTAACAATTTCACGATGGCCAAGGAATTGCAGAAGCTTCTGGCGGATGAAGGGATTCAATGGGACGCCAAAACCAACCACATCCCTTGCCTCGCACACATTATCAATCTGGTCGTCCAAAAGTTTCTTAGCTCTCTAGCCGCCGACGAAGCAGATAATAGCAGCTCATTTCAGTCCATTATCGAGAAAGTGCGGGGTGTTGCAAAGTCAATTCGAGGAAGCTATTTAAGATGGGAAGCCTTTCAACGAAGCTGCAAGTCATATGGTATCGAACCCATGACCATTCCTCTTGATATCACTGTTCGCTGGAATTCAACATTTTTAATGCTCTTACAAGCGGTCTATTTACGTCGGGCTATTCGTCGATATGTGGATGACTTGGACGAGGAGTTGTCAGAACTTCAGTTGAGTGAAGAAGAGTGGGAAAAAGTGGAGGTTTTGTTGGTTTTTCTACTACCATTCAAGCGATGCACTTCTCGATTTGAATGCAATAGGTCATACACAGAAATCGACTACGTCTTCTTCGCTTATGACACAATGTACAACCACATCGATGATGTGAAGGCGAAACTGATGTCCGGAAATGGTATCGGCGCTCTCTCTTGTGCGCGATATTTTTTGAAATCGATAGAAGGCATGGAAACGATCCTCAAACGTTACTACAGCAAAACGCAATTTCCAACGGTTTATGGCGATGGCATGATTCTCAACCCTCGAACCAAACTGGTCATTTTCAACGAAGATACATGGGAAGACACAGCCTCTGAAGAATATTCTAATGCTTGTCGACGTCGCTTTATTCAAGAGTACGACAATCCACCCAACAATCCCTCACACCAAATCGGCAATGGAAACAAGCGATCATTCAACGCCTATCAAGAGGACCCCGATTTTCAACAAGTACTTGCTGAACGTTCCTCAAAGCGGCGCCGCAATGACTATGATCGCTATATCGAAATCCCCAACGACCCAGATATTTTTTCGTCATTAGGATGGTGGCGTCAAAATGGCCGGCTGTACCCAGATTTGTCGAGGATGGCAAGAGATGTTTTGCCAGTTCCTGCATCAGGGTGCGCTGTTGAACGTGAGTTTAGTATTTCTGGAAGAATGGCAATCTGGCAGCGAAACCGCCTGGGTGCGAGGACCATTTCCGACTCGATGATGTATAAGGCAGCACTTCGAAAGACACGGACTCCAATGCTTAGTCCGGAGATCACCGATGAGAGTGACGATGTTGATAGTCTTACTATTCCAGAAAGGGAGGGGAATGTCCCCGAGGAATGGATACAAAATTGGTGGTTGAAAAAGCTGGAGAAACGTCCAATTCGTCATGAGATAGTGGAAATGTTTCATGTTAGTGACGGAGAAAGCGAGCTTGGTGGGCCAGAGGAGGATCTTTACGGCGATCAGATTAATATGTAAGAGGATTTAATTATTTC
>VBAU01000395.1 GCA_005883855.1 Bacteroidota bacterium | reverse complement strand
CGGGGATGGGGGTGAGGAATCGTTTGGAATGTCGGAGACTTGAGACGTTAAGTCTGCTCCGTCATCCACGATTGACATTGCTGCGTTTCTAAAGACGACCCGTGTTATACAAACATCGCGATTCAAAAGCGATATGTGCAAAGAAGGGGAAAATCGGAAATCAACGCGTTAACATTATAATACAGTCAATTTCAAAATTTTGGTTCGTTTGAAATATTTTATAAAATATAATAATTATAATACTTATCTAGGCCTAGGCCTACATATTATTAATTTATTTTTATTATTTTACTATTTTATATATTTTATTTAATATATAAAAATATATAATTAATATTATTAAATTAAATTATTAAATAATTTTTAATTAATTTTTTTAAACAAATTATTAAATTTTAAAAAAATATAATAAAATATAATAAAAATTAAATATAAAATAATAAAGTTAAGGGTGCGTTTGGCGACGGCCCAAATGGCCATTTGACGCCACCCAAATGGCCATTTGGGCCAGACGGCCATTTCGAAAAAATTTGCGTGTTTGGCTGACATTCCAATGGCCACCAGCAAATGGGCAGAACGGCCATCTTGTGGATTGCTGATTTCCCCAATTGACTGGCCGGCCAACTGGTTTTCCTCCATATCACATTCCCTTTTGCCACACACACCTTTTATTTTCCACACCTTCTGGCGACATATCCTTCTGCAACACTCCCTCCTGCGAAGCACCTTCCATTAAGCCTTCCACACACATTCATCCTAACATAGTGTATTAGCCCACATTTGGCTGCAGCATACAATCTCCTTGGTGTTGTGTGTTGGTAGAGTTGAACTTGGCCCTCTATCCTCTCACACCTTTTATTTTCCACTTGCGCAATATTATCCTCTGACGTCACACCTGCCTCCGATTGCCCTCTGTCCACTGTCATGTACTCCATTCACAAACAAGAATCCGAGTCCGATAAAAAGAAAAGAATCCTTCGATCCTTTACTATAATCACATTCACCCTTGCTGCTTCTACTGCTATAAACACCTCTCTCACTTTTCTATTTCGAGAACCACCTCAACCCAAACGAACCTCTGAGATAAAAGGCGGGGCATATATTCGGGAATTATTGACAGGAGAACATGCAACTCGAGTGCAAGAAGTTCTAAGGATGCCCCTCAAGCCATTCAAGATGCTTTGCGCCGTCATGAGAAAGGAAAGATTGTTGTTGGATTCATGATACAATATTACGATTGAAGAGCAGTTGGCAATGTTCTTACATGTGGTTGGCAGAGGGACGAGTTTCAGGGATGTGGAGGAGCGATATCAGCACTCTGGTGAGACAGTATTTCGATATTTCCGAGCTGTTCTAAACGCTTTTACGGCACTTATCCCGAAGTACATCAAACTTCCATCTACAGAGATTCCCTTTGCTATCAGTGCCTTTACGAAAAATTATCCATTTTTCAAGGACTGTATTGGTGCAGTGGATGGAACCCATATTGCAGTTAAAGTACCGAAAGAAGAAACAGCAGCTTATCGAAATCGAAAAGGATTTTTGTCTCAGAATGTTATGGCTTGTTGTGATTTAGACAATTTGGTGTTTACCTTTGTTTTGGCTGGTTGGGAAGGGTCAGCACATGATGGACTGGTATTTAACAAAGCATTTGAGCATGGTTTCACTATACCAGAGGGGAAGTATTACCTTGGAGACGCTGGATATCCTCTTACGCCATACTGTTTGACGCCCTGCCGAGGAGTGAGATATCATCTCAATGAATGGCTTAAAGGAAACCAAAGGTATATCCTTCATTATTGTAACTTACTGAGTTGTGAATAGACCCCGGGATGCCAAGGAGTTATTCAATCTTCGACATTCCTCGTTGCGTAATTCCATTGAAAGAATCTTTGGGGTTTTGAAGAAACGATTTCCAATTTTGAAAAAGCAGCTGGAATATGATTATGATACTCAAGTTCAACTGGTTAATGCCTTGTGTTGTCTACATAATTTCATAAGAAAGGAAGGCGATGGCAAAGATATATTTGATATGGTTGACGACAAAGAAGTGGAAGAAGAAAGCTATCAAAGTGAAGGAATTGGACATATCTCAATGAAGCATAAGGATGTCACTGAGAAAGAAAGATGTAAGGCAAAAAGTATGAGAGATAGAATTGCAGAGGAAATGTGGAATCAATATATTAAAAGACCATAGCTGCATCAATAATATCAGCGATAGTGTATTATCCATTACTATTTTATAGAAGATTCCAAATACTCCATCTCCAACCATTCCATTCTCAAGTCTTCATCCATACCAATAAACATCGCTGCATGTTTCTCATTCTGCATTAAGAATCTACAATATTGCAAGTAATCCTCTTTTGTTAAGCTCCCTTCTTTCCTCATCAGACTCAAGATAGGTAGACATTGATCAAATCGTGTAGTGCTAGGAAGTTGAGAAGCAGCCATAGCCATGTTCATTCTGTCGCCTAATTCCTGCATTCCTTTCTTTGTTGTTTCGGCAGCAGTTTGATAGACAGATGTCTGTCTGCTTTTACTTGCTGAGTTGAGGCTTGCTGGTGGGATCTCAGGCTCTGAAGAAGCTCGCTTACGTTTCAACTCATCATTAGTATCGAGTAATTCTGAATCATTTGACTCATCATCGCCACCTGTTTTATGTTCCATAAGGCTTGAATCGATGAAATCTTTGAAACTAGACTTTGGTTGAACATTATCCGAGGCTACAGTTACAGCTGAAAACAAGAATTGTATTACCCATCTTTGGAACAGTAGAAGCAGCTCGTTTTCCAGGGGGAGTGCCTGTGCCAAAAATTTCATGGAGTTGATCATAAAGTGACAAAGTTTCAAATTGATAATCTGCTGCCTTCGGATGCATCTAACCCTTCAGCACAATGTGACAGAAAACACTCACCTCAATATAATCATCCCAAACATTGTCAGAGGCAGTGTTTAGTTTGTTCTCCTCATCCCAGCCAAAGCCACTGTTTTCCACAATAGCTTGAAAAACTTTGTAATTTGCAGTCAACTATAAGTTAGCTGATTAGTT
>VBAU01000394.1 GCA_005883855.1 Bacteroidota bacterium | reverse complement strand
GTATTGGTTTAGCGAACAGTGACCCGTTCGCAGTCTTGCTAGCTGTGCAACTTGATATCGAGTGTTGACAGTGGTGTACAGCATCATGCTTTCGTTAACCTGTGTTTTGTTGGTGATTCGCCGGAGGTGTTTAGCGTCACCTTTTGCCGTTTTCCAGTCTTCCTTCCACTCTTTCTTAATAGTTTGCTTGATCAGGTTAACCCTGGCAGTTTTGAGAGGTTTATACTTGAACGGCGTTGCATTCATGCCTCTTGATTGTGCTGCCTCTTGCGCTGCCTTATCAGCCGTCTCGTTTCCCTTGATGTCCTTGTGACCAGGGATCCATTCAATGTGTAGATCGATTCCCCGTGAGGATATAAGGGTATCGATGCTGCTCAGGAGTGAGCAGAGGATGGACTGGCCAGATTGTTTCCCTGGTTTGACAGTTGCCTTGATCGCAGCTTGGCTGTCGGCATAGGTGACGCATTGTTTGTAGTTATTTTGGCAGGTCTGGGCGATGTTGACCGCTATGTCAATGGCAGTGAGTTCAGCGGAGTAGATGTTGTGCTGATTTTCAGAACCGAGGTATTGTTGCTTTGTTGATAGCGTGGTTGGACTGTACGCTGCTGCTCCCACTTGTCCGTCTATGCCAGAGCCATCTGTGTAAACGTATAATGTATCGTCGTGGTAGATGGTGTTCTCATGTTTTCGCTTTGCCGCTTCTTTGTTGCCAGGTACATTGATGGTGAAATTTGGAGTCCACCAAGGTGGTCGAGCATATGGGAGGATGGTTTCCAAGGGTTCTGCTGCGTAGTTTGGGAAGCTTCTGGCGATATATTCAAGAGGGGATACATAGTGTTGACTCTTGGAATTGATGGCTTGCTGGATACATGGTTGGATGGGATGCTTGGCTGCTGTTGTTTGCATTCGCGTGAAAGACTGGAGGATCTTATTGGACAGACGAAGGTGTGCAGGGAGCAGGCATGTTTCGACTTCTAACGCGGAAGTAGCGGTGGTCCGGAATGCGCCCAGAATAGCTTTCATCGCTGTTCTTTGTGCAGATTCCAGCTTCGATAACTGCGGTGGACGGTTCATTTGGCCATATTTTCTAGGACGGTGCCAGATTATTGCAGCGTAATCCATCCGAGGTGCGACAACGGTGGTGAAGAGGGTACGTGTTTGTTGGTACGTTGCCCCCCACGTCGATTTTGTGATCCTGGAGATAGCAAGCGCAAATTTTGATCCTTTCTTAGCGATTTGTTGGACGTGCTGCTTGAATCGTAGCTGTTTGTCAAAGACTACACCAAGGTATCGTGCATCTGGCGATGGTTGGATTACAGCGTTCGCGATTCGGATTGCTGCTTGTGTGGACTTATTTGGGTGCCGTGTGAAGTGTATAAGTACATATTTGGAGGTTTCAAATCTTGCCCCATGTGCATCTCTCCACCTCTCAGCTTCATCTAGCATCTTTTCCAGCTCTTTGGCATTGTTCTCATCGGTTCCCCCTTGTACCCCGAATGCAATGTCGTCTATGAATCCCAGGCTTTGTCCGCTTGTCGCCGGTATGTCGAGTAGGTCTGCATTGTAGAATAGGTATAGGATTGGGGATATTGGGGACCCTTGTGGAACGCCGGCATCGGTAGCTATTCTGTTGGATTCAACACCGTTAAATCGAAGCCTGGTATGACGATTTTGTAGGAAACTTTCTGCCCACTTGACAATGAACTCAGGGACTCTCCGTTTCCTCATATTATGTGCTAGACGTTTGTGGTGCATGTTGTTGAAAGTGCCTGCAACATCCATAAAGACAACGGAGTACACCTCCCTTTCCTTCCAAGCGTGATAGATCCGCTCTGACAAGATTGCCATTGTATATTCTCCTGTTCTTCCTGGATGTCCTCCGAAGTGTTGAGGAGGGAGTAACTCATAGGATTCAGCTACATAACTGAGGAGTTCAGCGACGACACTCTCGATTAACTTTCCCAGAGTATTCTCCAATGCAATGGGGCGGTATGCATTTGGTTTAGTATAGTCCGGTTTCCCAGCTTTGCGGAGGACTACGGTAGCTGAAGTCTTGAATGCAGCAGGGAAGTGTCCGAGGTGTATCGACGCTTGGACTAGGGTGTGGATGTGGTGTTTGAGTATATCATGTGCTTTCTTGAGGACTATATTCCCGATCTCATCTGGGCCGGGGGCTTTTTGGGGGGATAATTTGTCAATCGCTCGTTCTATCTGCCGGATGGTAATATTTGATATGCATTCCATCCGTTGTGGATAGGTAGTGGTTGGATTAATATCATGTAGATTAGCGGGAGGGGCAGGAGGGAAGAATATTGTGGCAAATTCATTTGCTTTGTCCTCGTTTGACGTGGC
>VBAU01000464.1:5577-8353 GCA_005883855.1 Bacteroidota bacterium | reverse complement strand
GCCGATGAAAAAAGAAAAGACTGTGAGATGAGTGCAACTCCAGAAGCTGTGCTGGAGTGATGGACTAGTTTAATTTTTCAACGGGCGGTGGTCCCTCGGGCTGAGGTTGATCAATTCCTGTTGATGTTTTTCAACCGACGCAATCACTGATTTCTTATTTGCATTGCTTTGGGCAGATGAACAAATAGAAATGCAAATGAATAGCAGGAGGCAATAAGCTCTCATAACGCAGATGTATTGATTTCATTTCAAATTAGGATTTTCGTCATTACTCTCAATTTCTTTTAAAATAACTGTAAAGAAACGCAGCAATGAAAACGACGATAAAATAAATGATCAGCCGGATTAGTCGATTCTTTGTTGATGGGTTCACCTTCGGTTTATTTTTAATCAAAGTGATATTCTTTTGATGAGCCCAATTAACCCCTCTGCGGCTTGCTCTATCGTTGGTGCGGCTACTGGCTTGTCGCTTGTACCTTGAGCACGTTGCTTCCTTGTGTGTTTTTTTCTTCACTCATTTCTCAGCTTGTAATTGGCACGAAGCGCCTCCAAAATTTTGTGATTGATTTTTACATAATCATTCAATTGGAGTGTTCTTGTAGAAACGACCATCTGTTTATAAAAGAGCACCATGTTGCTCGCTTCATCTCTGTCAAGGCTTGATAGATTCATGAGCCTCCCTTTCACATGAAAATTGAATTTATTATAGTCATATACCAACTCGTGAATGGGCGAAGTGTCATTAATACTTCGTAGCTCGTTTAACCAGCTAAAATCATAATATTTTAGCATAAATGGTTTAATGGGATTAGCGAAATACTGATACTCCTGCTCATTCCTGTTCCGGATGTTGTTTATCGACACATTGATGTCACCCAAGAGCTTCTGCAGGTACACACTTTTAAAAAAGCGCAGCGATCCTGAATTCCTTAGTTGACTTAATATGCCGTCTTTGGGCTCAAAGGCAAACCTGTTGATCAGGTATAAATCCATGGTCAATGCGGGATAAAACTGCTCAGGAAGATCCTCAAGCGAGCTATCTTTTAGATAGATCGCCACATAATCCATCGCTTTTTCTTTTCTTCTTCTTTCAGAAATTTTTTGGGCGACCACGATGGAATCTTCCCTTAATTCCGAATATAACTGTTGTGCAAATTGTTTTTCGCGATGCGATTCTGTAGCTCGCTCCCTTATATTTTCGGCGAAGAAACCAAGTGTTACGGCAAGAAATATCATTAGAAATTCAAGAAAATATTCGCCCCATTTTTTCTGGTGCGTTACGTGGTGAGGATGCTTGTGAACTTCCATTTTTGAAGGTTGAGTCTGAGGTTGAGGTTGAGAGTTTGCCAATTGCTGCGAAGAAGTCCCTTCGGGCTCATTGCCTATTTCCAATTCTTCCTTCGTATCAACTCTGTCCATGTTTTTTCTTCGCTCATTTTTTAAATCCTATCCGTTCCCTTCCGCCCCATTTTCTTTGTGCGGCTTTTTCATCCGATAAGTTTTCAAGTGCATGATAGATCTGGTTCAATTGTGTATGATGTTCGCCCAACCTTTCCTTGATTTGTTTTAACTGCTCCTTCCTATCATTCTGTTGTAACAAACCCGCCTCACTTCTACAAAAGCTCTCATGATGGCAATGTTCATTGGGCTGTTTTTTGATTCATTCCTTCATTACGGGTAATTCAATATAAGTGCTGTAATAAACTCGTTGTTCAGCTTTTTGGAAATCGCTTTCCTTCACATCGAAAATATTGGGCACATATTTTTGCGGGTTGCGGTCAATGACAGGAAACCACGTGCTTTGTACCTGGATCATTAGCCGGTGTCCCGTTTTAAATACGTGATTGACGTCGTGCAGGTCAATTACGTATTCTTCGGGTTTGTTAGGGGTTAACGGCTGTGGCTTTGAAAAGCTTTTTCTGAATCTTGACCTGAATACTTCCATAGCGACCGGCAACTGGTACTGGCTCATCAAAAAATTTTTCTGATCGGAATTGGGATACACATCGATCAGCTTCACAACCCAATCCGCGTCTGTCCCAGAGGTGCTGGCAAATAAATGGGCAACTATTTTTCCTGTAACGGAAAGATTGTCGGTGAGCGAATCAGAGGTAAAGCTTATCACGTCGGATCTTGATAATACCAACGACTGCCTCGTCCGTAAGTTGCTTCAATCGGGGGCATTCGGTACGGAACCGGGTGTGCCGGATCACTGATATACGATGTATATGCCGTCGAGATCGATTTGTCGAAAGAGCATTTATTTCCTGGGCTAACGTATAATTTCTTTGTGACTGCTTCACCGGGTGGCCAGGCACTGTAACTTTTCCAGACGTTACTTCCGGTCTGAAAACAATAAGCTTCGTCAAATTTGCCGTCGCCAATGCCTTTCAGCCAGAAGTCGAACCATTTTTTTTGCAAGTCGCGGAAGTATTCGCCGGTTTTATTTTCAAAAGAAATTTTTCCAAGGCTATCTCCCTTTCCGTTAAACCATTGGCCGTGGCGCCAGGGGCCAAGAACAATATAATTTCGATTGAACGAGTCCTTTTTTTCCATGTGCCAATACATCAATTGCGGCCCATTCATGTCCTCCTGGTCGAAGTACCCTCCAACGTGAAGCATAGCGGTCTGCGGGTAGGACACATAGCCTATTGCTGATCTTTTTTGCCAAAACGTGTCATAGTTTGGATGTTGGGTAAATTCATTCCAGGTAGGCAACGCGCGATGAAAATATTTTTCGTTTACATTTTTTAAGGAGCCGAGTTTGAGGTACCAG
>VBAU01000464.1:0-5542 GCA_005883855.1 Bacteroidota bacterium | reverse complement strand
CTTTTTCGTGCTCAAATAAATAAGAGTATTCAAATCCATAGCTCAGACGGAACGCCCCGTTATGATGAAAATCATCACCCAAAAACATATCAGCTGGAGTGGCTTGTTCCGACGCTGCTTTCAACGCGGGATGCGGATCCACGGACGCGACCATCGCAAGCCATCCGTCATATGAAACTCCCCGTATGCCAGCCTTTCCATTATTGTTTGGAACATTGTTAACCAGCCAATCTACTGTATCGTACGTGTCAGTGCTTTCATCAATCGCTGACGAGTTACTTTGATGGTACATTGGTCGGTTCATTTCCATCGTACCCTCACTTTTAAACTTACCGCGGATATCCTGGAAGATAAATATGTATCCATCTCGTGCCATAGCGGCGTAGCCTGCGATGGGAGAAAAATCAAAAGTGTCAGCTCTATTAAAGGCCCCGTAAGGTGTGCGTTCGATCATGAAAGGAAATTTGCCTTCCTTAATAATCGGCGAATAAATTACCGTGAACAATTTTATTCCATCCCGCATTGGGATCATTGCGGTAGTTTTTTTGTAGGAGGTGATTTGCGCATAACTTAAAAACTGGCAGAATACGAGAAGAAATGAAAATATCTTTTTCATAAACGAGCATGACTTAGTTGTGTAAAGTTTGCGAGGCTAAGAGGACTATGTTTAAAGAGGAACGGAGAGAGTTAAATATAGAGAAAAATTTTTGCCTTCAATTGAAAAACAAATCCTAGTGTGATGCACCTGGCCCGTACAGAGCCTGTCCAGCTCTTATCCCGAGATGTTTTTCATCGTCCACAGTCAGCACTCCGTTTACAACTACGTATTTGAACCCGGTTGAGTAAGCGTGCGGGCGATCATATGTTGACAGGTCCTGCACTTTGTTTTCATCAAAGATTACAATGTCCGCCGCGAAGCCTTCAGCCAACAATCCCCTGCTATGCAATTGAAATTTTTGTGCCGGTAACGAAGTCATTCTTCGGATGGCTTCTTCCAGGGAAATGACGTGCTGGTCACGCACATACTCCGCCAATACTCTTGCGTTGGTTCCATAGCCTCTTGGATGCGGCATTCCTGCACCAAATTCTCTTATCGATGCGTCGCTGGCAAACATGTTGAATGGATATTTCATGATCCGCTTTACATCTTCTTCACTCATTCCATGGAAAACGGCGCTGGCGCCACCATGCATCATGATATCAACAATCACCTCCGCTTCCTTTTCTTTTGTGTGCTTGTTCCCTTTCATCAGGTTGATCTGTTCAATACTCTTTCCGTTGTAGGTTGTATCCGTCTTATAATACGCGACAACTGCATAGCTGAAGTGTTTCAGGTTTCTTTTTTTCAACCGTTCAATCATGTGATCAATGACATATTTCCTGGTTTGCGGATTTTGTAGCCGGCTATTAATGGAGTCCTGGTTGTCGGCAAGGATTTCATCTGGTATCAATGTGCTGATATTGGTGCTGCTAGCCGTGTAAGGATACTGATCGATCGTTACTTCTATGCCTTCCTTTCTCGCAGATTCAACCATGGGTACTGTTTCCTTGCTCCGCCCCCAGTTCTGCTGGCCGCTCAATTTGAAATGAGAGATCTCAACCGGAATCCTCGCTTCCCGTCCCACCGTCAACGCTTCATCGATAGCATACGTCACGCTGTCGCCTTCATCTCTCATATGGGTAGCGTACACGCCGTTATACTTTGCTGCCACTTTTGCCAGCTCAACTATCTCCGCTGTTTTTGTGTAGGTGCCGGGAATATAAATGAGTCCCGTTGAGAATCCAACCGCGCCATCACGCATGGCTTTGTCAACAGTATTTTTCATCTGCTCCATTTCATCTGTACTTGGCTCGCGATTGGCCTTACCCATCACTTCTTTGCGGACATCGTTATGCCCGATCAAGGAAGCGACGTTGATAGAAAGCTTTAACGAATCAATCCAGCGGAGATATTTTCCAATGTCTGTGTTCGACGAACCACAGTTGCCGGTGATGCACGTGGTCACCCCATCTAAAATAAAATTCATTGCATTTGGATCCTTCAATTCATCTCCTTCAAGGTGGGTGTGCACGTCAATAAAACCCGGAGCCACAATCAAACCTGCCGCATCAATAGTTTTCGGTGCAACAAAATTTAATCCTCTGCCCAGGCCGATGATCTTTCCATCTTTCACGGCAACATCTCCGTAATACCAATTGTTACCGGATCCGTCGATAATTTTTCCATTGCGGATAAGAATGTCACAATTTCTCGTTTGAGCAATAATGACTAAAGGGCAGATCAGAAAGAAAAAAAGTGACTTCATTGTCGCAATTTGTTCAATGCCTTTGTGCTTGTGAAATTGAGGCAAAAATCATCATCATGAATGACCGTCGTCACCATTCACCGATCATGTCAATGCTAAGTTTGTGTCCAATTTAAGTTTTCCTGTTAGGCAAATAATAAAAATAATTAGTTAATCGTCAAATTTTTTAACATGAAAGCAAATGTGGGCGTTTACGATCAGGGGGTGCGAATATTGCTTGCCATTGCTATTGCAGCGCTTTTCTATTTCAGAATAGTTGAAGGAACCGTCGCCCAAGTACTTTTAATTATTGCCGGTGTGCTCGTATTGACAAGCTTGTTTAGTTTCTGTCCTTTGTACAAATTGTTTCAAATTGATACTGCGCATACGCACAGCAGTACATAATCGTTGGTTGGTGATAGAAAAATAAGCCCCGCCGCAAGGCGGGGTTTTTTCTTTTAAATCGTGTTGCGACATGAAGAATAGTTACGCGTTTTTTTAAATTAATATTATATTCATGGGCCGGTTCCTGTTAAAAGATCATCTCCGTCTCCACCATCCTTCGGGTTTCTAAACTAAAAATTGCCTATGCCGAAAGTCATAATTATGGGCGGCGGTGTGGCAGGAATGAGTGCTGCTCACGAATTAATAGAACGCGGCTTTGAAGTACAGGTGTTTGAAAGAAAAATCAGGTTACCTGGTGGCAAAGCGCGAAGTGTTCCGGTTCCTGACGAAGATGCCGGCGTGAACTACAATCCTCTTCCTGGTGAACATGGCTTCAGATTTTTTCCGGGATTTTACAAGCAAAACAGGAATGGTGTTTTTGATAATCTCGTTGCCGCTCCGCATGTGATGCTCGCACGAACCGGTTACAACCCGATTATCATGCCTGATCGTTTTCCGAGGTCCATTGCCGATTTTAAAATCATGCTCGCCGCATATCATGCAGACACGGGACTTACCGAAGAAGACAAAGACTTTTTCGCTGACAAAGTCTGGCAATTAATCACAAGCTGTCATGAACGTCGTCAAAATGATTACGAACGCCTTGGCTGGTGGGAATTCACCGGTGCACAGGGAAGAAGCCAGGCATACTCGGATCTGCTCGCCAAGGGACTCACAAGAACACTTGTAGCAGCCCGGGCTCAGACAGCCAGCACAAAGACCGGAGGAGATATTTTTCTTCAACTGATCTTCAACATGGCCAATCCGTCTGTGGCGACAGACAGAATATTAAATGGTCCAACCAATGATCGTTGGCTTCATCCGTGGCATGAATACTTAATAAATAAAGGCGTTGACTACCGGTTCTTGTCCGATGTTGTGAAAATTGATTGTGATCCCATCGCAAAAAAAATAACAGGGATCTGGGTGCAAAAATTAAAAGAGTCGAAGGGGCCTTTCGTTGAGAGGATTCCTCCATCCGAATTGCAGGCACCGGAAAAGTTTATTGCCGACTATTACGTCCTTGCAGTGCCCATTGAGGTTGCGACGCCGCTCTTGATCGGCGATATTCTGAATGGGAAAACGGTTCAGCAGTTTACAATAGACATTGTGCAAAATGCGATCAATAATAAAACACTTGACGACCCCGAGGTCTCCATTATGGATGTGACGAATGAAGCGATCGGGAAGGCGGTGGTTATGCAGGCCGACCCTTGCCTTTTTGGAGTAGTTGAATTGTCCAATGATGTTTCCTGGATGACGGGAGTTCAGTTTTATTTGAACGAAGTCGTGACGCTCAACCAGGGTCACGTCATTTTCTCTGATAGTCCCTGGGCAGTCACAGCCATTTCCCAGTTGCAGTTTTGGAAAAACTTTGACATAAGTAAGTACGCAGACGGCAAAGTGAAAACCATTTTATCGTGCGATGTTTCAGATTGGGACACACCCGGGATTCTTGATCACCCTGACGGAAAAGGGGGAATGAAAGAGAAAACAGCTAAGGAATGTGCGCCCGAGGAAATAAAAGAAGAAGTGTGGGCTCAAATGAAACGTTCGCTTGTGGAGAATGGTAAGGCAATGATTGATGATAGTATGATCCATACCTGGTTCATTGACCGGGACATTAAATTCGAAGGGGATTATGGGAGCAAGAACACAGAACCTCTTCTCGTAAATAAAGTCGACACCTGGCGCTTAAGGCCAAATTCTTACTGCGATATTGCCAATTTATTTTTTGCGGCAGATTATGTGCGAACCCACACCGACCTTGCAACAATGGAAGGAGCGAATGAAGCGGCGCGCAGAGCCGTAAACAATATCATTGAAACGTCAGGCGTGAATGCACCGCATTGCGAGATATGGAACCTTCATGAACCATGGGTCTTTCATCACTTACGGGGCTGCGATTTCAAGCGGTTTCAAAAAGGACTGGTGTGGGATAAAAGATTTCCATGGTGGGTGAAATTGCTGCAATGGATATCATCATTGTTCAAAAAAGGCGCAAAAAAATCAACCGCATGACGATCTTCGAATATCTAAAGGGACCACATCCATGGTTGGATACGAATAATTACACTCTGACACAGATCATCCTTTTCTTTATCGGGTCTGTTCTGTGGTTAGTGTGTTACGCTGATACACTGCTCGACATAAAAAATAAGAAAACACTCAATATACCCCTCGCAGCAATCGTATTAAACTTTGGGTGGGAAATTGCCGCTTGTTGGTTTTTTGTTCCCAATATGGGAAAACTATTAGTCGCGGCGTATTGGGCATGGATGTGTTTTGACGTTTTCATTTTTGCCAACACATTCAGATACGGATACAAGCAAGTGCTGAATTCATTTTTCAGGGATAGACTAAATTTTTTTCTTGGAGTCGGCATCGTCATTTCATTCCTTACACAGGTTACCTACATGGTGCAGTATGACCTGCCGATGGCGCCCATTACCGGTTATATAATCAACCTCGTGATGTCTATCTCGTTCTTATACCTGATCATCATTCCGGGCTACGAAGGGGATTCATATGTTACAGGCTGGAGCAAATTCCTTGGCACGGGGATCATTAGCGTGATGTTCTACACTAAGTATCCGCAAAATTATTTTCTCGTTGCAATGTATATTGCAGTCGCCCTGTTTGATGTCTTATACCTGGTTCTTCTGCACAAAAAAAGAGCTATGGCTTCAAATATGGTACCGGCATGAGGAAACTTGTTCAACGACTATATGATTTCTTCATTCCTGACTCATCCAGGAAGGATGAACACGAATTCCGCAAGGCTCGAATCTTCGTTAATACATCTCTTATCA
>VBAU01000463.1 GCA_005883855.1 Bacteroidota bacterium | reverse complement strand
TGGGTGATGATCATTGAACACCCGGAAGGAGTATTTGTAATTGATACAGGCGAAAACGCGGACGTAAACAATCCCGGCTATTTTAAGTCTTCGGGCATGTTTGCAAATTGGTTCGACACAACCCAATTCAAATTCAAAGTTGACAGGCAAGAAGAGATAGGCCCACAATTAAACGACTTAGGCATCCCAATTGAAAAAATCAGGGCGGTCATTCTCACACATTTGCACCTCGATCACATTGACGGGCTAAAATATTTTCCTTCAACCCCGATCATAGTCAACAGGAGAGAATGGGAGAGCCCTTATGGGGACCTGCCTAAGCTATATCCTTCTTGGTTCAACCCTAATCTCATTGACTTGAGCGAGCAGTTTGATCTTTTTGAGCGTGCGCAATATCTCACTCAGTCCAGGGACCTGTTGCTCGTAGAAACGCCCGGCCACACTCCCCATCATTGTTCGGTAGTGCTGCGCGGCGATGATTGGACGATTTTTTTTGCTGCGGACATCTGTTATTCGCAGCATCAACTCCTTGAAGACAAATATTCGGGAGCTAATGCCAGTTATAAAATGTCCAAAGCCACATACGATAAAGTAAAGCGATTCGCCAGAAAAGAGAGGCTGATCTTTCTTCCTTCACATGATAAGGGGGCATCAACCAGGCTAAAGGAATTCAAGTCGTTGTTCGATATCTAGCACAAACTTATCTTTGCACTCCCAAATTTGTTGTTACGTATGAAGGTCATGAAGTTTGGTGGTACGTCTGTGGGCAAGCCGGAGCGCATGCATCACGTCGTCTCACTTGTTACTGGTCAGAAAGAGCCAACCATTGTCGTGTTGTCCGCACTGTCTGGTACAACCAACGCTTTGGTTGAGATTATTTACAATATCGCCAAGGGCGACAGGATCACTGCCAAACAAAACATTGATAAGCTCGAAGAACATTATCACAACTTCATCAGTGGATTGGTGAAGGCGCCCGCTTTCGTCCAAAAAGCAAAGGGTATCATTTCGGAACACTTTGAATTTCTCAACATTATTCTTAAAATTTCTTTTAGTGAGGCTCTGAGCAAAGATATTCTTGCACAGGGGGAGTTGCTTTCTACAAAGTTATTTTCAACCTATTTAGAAGAACAGTCCATTGATCATGTATTGCTGCCTGCCCTCGAGTTTATGACCATTGACTACAATGATGAGCCGCAAATAGGAAGTATCAAAGTAAAGCTCACTCAATTGCTGGAGCAGTATCGCGCTAAAAAGTTGTTTGTGACGCAGGGTTATATCTGCCGCAATGCGAGAGGAGAAGTTGACAATTTAAGAAGGGGAGGAAGCGACTACTCTGCTTCTTTGATCGGTGCTGCGATCAATGCAGCCGTTTGCGAGATCTGGACAGATATCGATGGCATGCACAATAATGACCCCCGCATTGTGAAAAAAACGAAACCTGTTGAACAATTAAGTTTTGAAGAAGCGGCAGAGCTTGCTTATTTCGGCGCAAAGATCCTGCACCCCGCGTCTATTTGGCCCGCCCAACAATACAACATCCCCGTAAAGTTGCTGAACACGATGAAGCCGGAAGCAAAGGGAACCGTGATCCTCGAAGAAGCAGGTTCAGTGGGTGTTAAGGCAGTGGCTGCTAAAGACAATATCATTGCAATCCGGATAAAGAGCAGCCGCATGTTGCTGGCATATGGTTTTATGAGAAAGGTGTTTGAAGTGTTTGAGAAATACAGAACTTCAGTCGATATGGTGACGACTTCCGAAGTTGCTGTTTCGCTGACGATCGATAATGCGACACACCTCAAAGAAATTCAAAAAGAGTTGGAACCGTTTGGCGCTCTCGAAATAGACGAGAACCACGTGATCATTTCTGTTGTGGGAAATGAAATATCTCGGACAGCAAATATTGTGAAGAAGCTTTTTGAGTCCATTCAAAACATCCCCGTGAGGATGGTTTCTTACGGCGGAAGCCCGCACAATATTTCACTACTAGTCCCGGCCGCTTACAAGACTCAAATCCTTCAGCAATTGAATAAAGGGATGTTTGATCTCTGATCTTTAGCTTCACTCATCATCACTGTCATCTCTATCTTCTCCTTTCAAGGTGTAGATGGCTATTGTACCGCCTCCTCCATTGCCAACGGCTCCTACAAAAGGCCCTTTAATGACCTTGATCATTGCAACATCTGTAGCTGGAAGCATATTTAGAAACCCGGGGTCTACCTGCACCTCATCAACAAAAACGCTGGCCCTGGTGTTGCGAACGAAGGGAACAGCTGTGCCAGAACGTGTATAATAAATTTGCAAACCAGCGACACGACCTTGCAGCCATTCTAAAACATTTGAATAAGCTTTTGCCGACGCGTTGTCATTTTGAAGATCAAAAATAATTCCGTCATGCGTCCTGAATAGCTCGCTACAATATTCATTGTTCAACTTTTCCTGCGCTGACAGATATTTTGTGCCCGAATACCTTTGAGCGAAAATGCTTAAGCCGATAAGGGAAGCAAAGACTAATAGAACTATCTTTTTCATATCCTTTTCCTCCTTTTGTAAGTTACGACAGCATTCTGTTAGCAGATAGTTAAGTTGTTTGAGATATGATAAGAAAGAAATATGCCGGTAATGTGAAAAATGATTACAAAGAAATCGCTTTAAGAAATTTGCCGACTCAAAGACGTAAACCTGGCGCGGACAAGGTGTTTTCTTTTGTTCATTCGCGCCTTCGTGGCTAATGAAGTTTTTTGATAAGCCCGTTCAAACAGTGAGTCAGTTTTTTTATGGCGTCACCGTAACTGAAGTACCGGTACTTATCTCGTATGGCCTTTTTGTAAGCTTCCATTGTGAGCTCATAACCAGCGAAAGCACATGTCATAATCAATAGGCTGGTCTTGGGAAGATGAAAATTTGTAATCAGGGCATCGGCAATATTAAACTCGTAAGGAGGATGAATAAAAATATTTGTCCAGCCTTCGGACGGTTTTAAAAGTTTCTGCGCAGTAAATGACGACTCGATAGCAC
>VBAU01000462.1 GCA_005883855.1 Bacteroidota bacterium | reverse complement strand
TGGCAAAGTGAAAGTGATTAGGTAGTAAGATGTAGCCAAACGTGTCGCAAATGCTTTGCGTGTGTAACGCATATTTTTTGAGAAACACACCAAAATTATCCTCATTTCTAAAAAGCAAATCGTCACCAATAGCGTGGTTAAAGATGTGGTAGAATCTATCAGGTTGCAAAGGGATGTGATATTTAGTCATTCTTGAAATTAGACAACCTATAAGGTCTTCAAAACCTTATAGGTCTTTCCGAATTGATGAAATTCTTCAAATCGTTTCGTCATTTCCACCCTTGACGTTTCACCTTTCACACAATCGCCCACTACGCCCAAACGCACGGTTACAAAACGCGGTCGATACCATTTTTGCCTTAGGTTTGCATACATGAATTTCGATCGTAAAAATTTATCCAGCGAACAGCTCGTCCTTTTTTATCGTCAACTTTTATGGCCACGAATGATCGAAGAAAAGATGTTGCTGTTGTTGCGGCAGGGAAAAATTTCAAAGTGGTTCAGCGGTATTGGTCAAGAGGCGATAGCGGTCGGCGCTACTCTTGCATTGCAACAAGATGAGTGGATCATGCCACTACATCGTAACCTGGGTGTCTTTACGTCGCGAAATATGCCATTGCATAAATTGTTTATGCAGTGGCAGGGAAGTAAGGACGGTTATAGTAAAGGCAGGGAAAGAAGTTTCCATTTCGGAAGCAGACAACATCATATCTGTGGAATGATATCACACCTTGGGCCTCAGCTCGCAATTGCTGATGGTGTGGCACTCGCGTATAAATTAAAAAAGGAAGATAAGATTTCACTTGCGTTTACCGGTGAAGGAGGAACTAGCGAAGGAGATTTTCACGAAGCCCTCAATGTTGCCGCGGTGTGGGATCTGCCCGTAATTTTTTTAGTCGAGAATAACGGTTATGGGCTAAGTACACCTACCGATGAACAATATCGCTGCATTACGTTGACAGATCGTGCCAAGGGATATGGAATGGAAGCTGTGCAGATCGATGGCAATAATATCTTAGCAGTATACGACACTGTTAAAGGCGTTCGGGAGTATTGTATTAAAAATCAAAAGCCCTATTTGATTGAATGCCTCACGTTCCGAATGCGAGGCCATGAAGAGGCCAGCGGCACGAAATACATTCCCAAAAAACTATTTGAGATATGGGAACTAAAGGACCCCGTGAAGGAGTACGAAAAATACTTGAAAGCAATTGGATTATTGAACGACACAGAAATTGAATCGATCAGAAATGAATTCAAAGAAAGAATTGAGGAGGAATTACAAATCGGTTTTGAGAAAAAATCCGCCGAAGGTGATGTGGACGAAGAATTGGATGATGTTTATGCTAAGTCACACGCGGCAAAATCCAGGGTTAAGCTGCTCGATAATTCCAGATCGTTTTACGATTTCCAGAACGAATATTTAGGAACACGATTCAAGTTCCATGAGAAAAGATTTGTGGATGCGATTAAAGAAGGCCTTTATCAATCAATGAACCATCATCCCAACCTGGTGCTGATGGGACAGGACATTGCGGAATATGGAGGAGTGTTTAAAATAACAGAAGGATTTGTTGAAGAATTTGGAAAGGAAAGGGTACGAAACACTCCGCTTTGCGAAAGTGCCATTTTGGGGTCCGCACTGGGGTTGAGTCTTGAAGGATTTAAAAGCATGGTTGAGATGCAGTTCGCCGATTTTGTTACGATGGGATTCAATCAAATTGTAAATAACCTGGCCAAGATTCACTACCGATGGAGCCAAAATGCGGACATAGTTGTTCGAATGCCAACGGGCGCGGGCGTAGGTGCCGGCCCATTTCATTCACAAAGTAATGAGGCATGGTTTGCACACACTCCCGGTTTGAAGGTTGTCTATCCATCAACGCCAGTGGACGCCAAGGGCTTGCTAATTGCCGCGATCGACGACCCTAATCCCGTAATTTATTTTGAACACAAAGCGCTATATCGCAGCGTAAGCGGCCAGGTACCTGAGGATTACTACGAAATTGAAATTGGAAAGGCACGGCATGTAAGAGAAGGTGATGAAATTGGAATTATTACTTATGGCGCGGGAGTGCACTGGGCCGAAGACTACGCAGCTGATCATCCTGAAATTTCTATTGACATAATTGACCTTCGAACTCTGCTGCCCCTGGATTATTTTGGCATTCGGGAGGCTGTGCAACGCACGGGGCGGATCCTCGTGCTGCACGAAGACACTTTGATTGGCGGTATTGGTGGCGAAATTGCAGCGTGGATCGGTGAACATTGTTTTGATTTGTTAGACGCGCCGGTGATCCGTTGCGCTTCACTTGACACTCCTGTGCCATTTTCCATTGAGTTGGAAAATGATTTTTTGGCAAAGGCAAGATTAGAGGAGTTTGTTCAAAAGTTGATGAATTATTAATGTTGTTTATCTTCTTCATCGCATTTTTAATTTGTTTTTCATCGAGGGTCTTCTTAAATTGGTTTTCTTATTGGTCAAATCTGGTCCTCTCTGAACCTCTCAAAATCACCACTCGATGAAGTAAGCTGATTCAATCCTCTTCTGAAAACGAAAGTATTTTTTAACCTGTAAATATTTTTTATGGAAGAAATGATTCTGGAAAAGGATGCCCTCGCTATTGCAAAGGAGAGCTTTGAAAATTTCCTGGCAACGCATGACGTCAAATATATTGCCGAAGACGTTGTCTACAAGAACATGAGCACTGGGGAAGTGTACAACAGTAAGGAGGAAGTTGGCGCTATGCTTAACTTCATGTATCACGTGGCTTTTGATGCAAAGGCGGAGATCACAAACACAATCATCACCGAGAAAAAAGCCATGTTCGAGGGGAACTTTAAAGGCAAACATATCGGTGAGATTGCCGGCGTGCCCGCGACCAACAAAGAAGTAAATATTCCTTTGTGTGTTTGCTACGATCTGGAAGATGGGTTGATCAAGAATGGGAGAATTTATTTTTTGGGAGAGGTGCTTTTGAAGCAACTATCATAAGCAAACATTTTTTAAATCGGACACACGAATATTTACAACAAGCTCCAAGCCAGCCAACATGATCAATGAATCTCGCTCTAAACACTGGCCGCGCCCGTTAGCCAGGGGGAAAGAATTGTTATATTGGATAGTCTTCGCGGTATTGCCATACTGGGA
>VBAU01000461.1 GCA_005883855.1 Bacteroidota bacterium | reverse complement strand
TGTGAAAGAAGGGATGACTCCATTCAATGTCGATAAATTCCTTTTCAACCTCGCACCATTTATTGTCATGATCGTTTCGATGGTTATCCTTGCGCCGTTGATGTTTGCGAAGAACTTCCAAATCTGGGACATCAATATTGGCATCCTCTTCATCACTGCTATTTCTTCCGTTTCGGTGATTGGGATCTTGATGGCGGGATGGGCAAGTAACAATAAATATTCATTGCTGGGTGCGATGCGCAGCGGAGCGCAGATCGTGAGCTACGAATTATCGGCAGGCCTTTCCGTACTCTGCATCGTGGTACTCACCGGCAGTTTGAGAATTTCCGATATCATCAATGCACAGGCCGATGGATGGTGGATATTCAAGGGTCACATCCCGGTAATTATTGCCTTCGTGATCTTTATTATTGCTGTAACAGCAGAGACAAACCGCGCTCCGTTCGACCTGGCCGAAGCCGAATCAGAATTGACGGCCGGATTTCATACTGAATATTCAGGAATGAAGTTCGCTTTGTTCTTCCTGGCAGAATATGTTAATGTATTTATTGTTTGTGCGATCGGTGCAACACTTTTCCTGGGAGGATGGATGCCTCTTCACATTGGCAACTGGGGTGGCTTTAATCATGTCATGGATTACATTCCATCCGTTGCCTGGTTTTTTGGAAAAACATTTTTACTCATTTTCGTGATCATGTGGTTTCGCTGGACATTTCCGCGATTGAGAATTGATCAGCTGTTGAATCTGGAGTGGAAATATTTATTGCCGATTAGCATGTTTAATCTCTTATTAGTAACTGTAATTGCTATCCTAAAATGGCATTTTTAAAAGAATATATAAAAGATGTGTTTGGGGCAGTGCGATCATCGCTGAAGGGCATGAGGCTTACCGGTTACTATGCCCTGCATCATAAAAGAGAAAAGATCACACAACAATACCCGGATAACCGCGATGAACTGGTATTACCTGAGCGTTTTCGTGGTGAAGTGGTGATGCTGCATGACGAAAAAAACGAGCACGCCTGCACCGGTTGTACGGCGTGCGAACTCGCATGTCCCAACGGAACGATCAAGATCATTACAAAATTTGACATAACGGCCGATGGGAAAAAGAAGAAAGCACTGGACACGTTCGTGTATCGGCTGGAACTGTGCACAATGTGTAACCTGTGTATCGAAGCTTGTCCAACCGATGCGATAAAAATGGCGCAGACATTTGAGCATAGCGTGTTTGACCGGAATAAACTGACCAAGGTGTTAAACACACCCGGTTCGAAGATCAGGGAGGGCATTGAATGAGGGAATCACAAAAGATAAAAAACAGAAGTCTTTTGAGATTTGAATTTCGAAATTCGAAATTCGAAATTCGAAATTTTCTACCATGAGTGCCTCAGCCATCATATTCTATATCATTTCGGCTTTTATCCTGGGAGCTGGTTTCCTTGCTATGACGACAAGGAGAATTTTCCGTTCGGCGATCTGGTTATTATTCTCGCTCATCGGCATCGCTGCGCTGTATTTCTGGTTACAAGTTGAGTTCATCGCGGCCGTGCAGATCATTGTTTACGTGGGAGGCATCGTGGTGCTGATCATCTTTTCCATTTTTCTCACACAGCAATCAGGAAACCAGATGCCGAAGCAGCCGCTCAAACGAATTATTGCCTCGGCATTGGCTGTTCTCTTTGGTTTCGGGTTAACGTTTCTCCAAATAGGGAAATACGATTTTCGACCTTCCACAAAAAATTTTGACTGGACAGTTTCCAAGATCGGTTCCCAAATGCTCAATACTTCGACTGGTGGTTATGCACTGCCTTTCGAAGTCGTCAGCATGCTTTTGCTAGCGGCCATGGTTGGCTGCATTGTGATCGCCATGAAAACTCCCGTCGCAACCAATGGCAAAGCCCAAGAAGAGTTGTTAGAAAAAATGAAGGAAAGGACCGAAGAAGAATTAGGCATAACGGAAATTTCGGAAGTATGAGTAGCGTACCAATGTCACACATATTGTTTGTAAGCACGGCTTTGTTTTTTATCGGCATGTATGGACTGTTCACCCGCCGGAATATGATCACCATGCTAATGGCTATTGAACTTATATTAAACAGCGTGAACATCAATTTCGTGGTATTCAACAAATACTTATACCCCGACAAGTTGGATGGAATCTTCTTTGTCATTTTCATCATCACGATCGCAGCAGCCGAAGCAGCCGTAGCGATTGCTATAATCATCAACCTCTATCGGAGTCACCGCTCAATTGACGTTGAAAATGCAACGGAAATGAAATACTGAAAATGAACTATGCATCTTACATAGCACTGATCCCTTTACTTCCTCTTGCAAGTTTTGTGTTGCTTGGTTTGTTCGGAAGAAAATATCTGAAAAATTCTTCGGGTGTTATTGGTTGCGTCGTTTTGCTTCTATCAACGGCCTTGGCAATATATGCGGCATACAATTATTTTTTCGTTCATGGTAAGGTTGATGGAGCCTATCCGACCTTGATTCCCGTAAAATACGCGTGGCTCAATTTCACGCCATCTCTTTCCATTGATATGGGAATTACTCTTGATCCGATTTCTGTGATGATGCTGGTAGTTGTGACATTTGTTTCGCTGATGGTTCACGTCTATAGCCTGGGCTACATGAAGGGAGAGGAACGGTTCGCAACGTATTACTCATTTCTCTCGCTGTTTACTTTTTCGATGCTCGGGTTGGTAATTGCGTCGAACATTTTCCAGATATATATTTTCTGGGAGCTGGTAGGCATTTCATCTTATTTACTGATCGGATTTTATTATGACCGGCCATCCGCTGTAGCGGCTTCCAAAAAGGCATTTGTCGTGACACGTTTTGCTGATCTTGGATTTCTCATTGGCATCCTTATCCTTGGCTTCCAGGCGCAGACGCTCGATTTCAATACTATCATTCAAAGACTAACCGATACAAATTCGGCGCAATGGCTTGCCCTTGCCTCCACCTCGTTCCTCGGAGTCTCGTTATTAACATGGGCTCTAACATTGGTATTTATTGGCGGCGCGGGAAAGAGCGCCATGTTCCCGTTGCATATTTGGCTGCCTGATGCCATGGAAGGCCCGACTCCTGTATCGGCGTTGATACATTTTAGTCGCGAGATTGTTCCCGATCTTTTATTTCAACCATGCATCTCTGGAAGTCGTCACCTGGGTTGGCGCATTCTCGGCCTTTCTTGCAGCAGTGATTGCTTGTACTCAAACCGACTTAAAACGTGTACTCGCGTATTCCACGATGTCGCAAATAGGATACATGATGTTCGCATTGGGTGTTTCAGGAAATGCAGGCGAAGCCGGATCAGGATATACGGGATCCATGTTTCATTTATTTACCCATGCATTCTTTAAATCCCTGTTGTTTTTGTGTGCAGGTGCTGTTATCCACCTGGTGCACAGTAATGAAATGAAAGATATGGGTGGATTAAGAAAGTTCATGCCCATCACTCACATCACTTTCC
>VBAU01000460.1:2003-5157 GCA_005883855.1 Bacteroidota bacterium | reverse complement strand
ATTTAAACGGCTCACAATATAAATGGCATACACACCTTACTCAAACCTGGGAAGGGGCATCGCGCTGAATTATGTGCCGGCCAACTGAGTCTACAAAGCTGCTTTTAGACCCAAAACCCACAGCGGAATATGCAAAATTTCTTTCCCTGGCGCTCTGCCATTTCCCGTCAAACCCCTATCTTTGCCGCCCCGTTATGGATAGTAATATTCGAATGGGACCCAAATCTGTTTCGGCAGATTTCCCGACTGTAAACGCCGGGATCCATTGGTTAAACCCGATTTATCAATTAAAAATCATTTAATGAGTAATTATGAATTGATGGTAGTCTTTACCCCGGTTCTCAGTGATGAGGAGTTTAGAGGAGGACAAAAAAGGTATGCTACCCTTGTTAAAGATAGTGGTGGTTCAATTGTCGCAGAAAACGCCTGGGGTTTAAAGTCGCTTGCCTACCCTATTCGCAAAAAAACTACAGGTTTGTACTGGGTTCTCGAGTACACCGCTCCATCGGAGTTCAATGAGAAGCTGAAAGTGCAGCTTCTTCGCGATGAAAATGTTCTTCGTCATCTTGCTACCAGGCTCGATAAATACGCCGTCGAGTATAATCAGAAAAAAAGAAGTGGCGTACCAACCGGAACCGAAAAAGTAGTGGAGGCGTAACATGGCAAAAACAAACGAGATAAAATACCTCACGGCGATCAAGAGTGACAAAAGGATCAAAAAATACTGCCGTTTCAAAAAATACCACATACGTTACATTGATTATAAAGATGTAGAATTCCTGAAGAAATTTTTGAACGAGCAGGGCAAATTGTTGCCCCGTCGACTTACCGGTAACAGCCTGAAATATCAACGCAAAGTTTCAGATGCAGTAAAAAAGGCCCGCCAGATGGCATTGTTGCCGTATGTAATTGATTTACTAAAATAGCTTCGAGTTTCGAGCTATGAGCTGTGAGTTGCGCAAAGCTCACTGCTCACAGCTAAAAAGAATAATCATGGAAATCATTTTAATACAGGACGTAGACAACCTTGGCGGTGCGAATGAAGTAGTGAAGGTTCGCAACGGCTACGCACGCAATTTTCTTCTTCCACGGAAGCTAGCCATCGAAGCCAGCCCCGCAAACATGAAGCAATTGGAAGAAAAAAGAAAGCAACAGCAGAAAAAAGAGAATGCCATGCTGGTTGAAATCAATAGCGTAATTGGAAAATTGAACGAAGCGCCGGTGAAGGTGGGCGCAAAAACGGGAACCAGCGGTAAGATCTTTGGGTCGGTAACAACTCTTCAACTCAGCCGTGCTATTCGTGACCAAAAAGGCTATGAGATCGACCGTAAAAAGATTACTCTGCCGGATGAGGTCAAAGAACTGGGTACTTATAAAGCCCATATAGACTTTGGAAACGGCAAATCGACCGATGTGGAATTTGAGGTCGTAGGGGAGTAGTAAACTCCTTATCTATACCATTATCCCGACTTTATCGGGATTTTTTGTTTTGCACATTGGGATAAATACTGTCATAACAAAGTAAATCCCCCGAGTTCATGATGGCTTAATGATTTTTTGCGACGATATTTCAGGAAATCCACTAATTTCGTTGCGTTTTGGTGTTCTTTTCAGTTTTACAAGTCCTTGAACGTTGTCGTAAATGTTCATTGGTTCGTTGTTTCACTGGTGGCACTTATTTGTTTTTTTAAAATCTCACAAAATGAACATTTACGTAGGAAACCTTAGTTGGAGTCTTAAAGATCAAGACCTGTCCAACTTGTTCAGCCCATTTGGCGAAGTTACATCCGCCAAGATCGTTACCGACAAATTTACACAACGCAGCAAAGGATTCGGCTTTGTTGAAATG
Organism: Bacteroidota bacterium; assembly: GCA_005883855.1. GTDB lineage: Bacteria > Bacteroidota > Bacteroidia > Chitinophagales > Chitinophagaceae > VBAU01. Next base: position 3,308 of record VBAU01000460.1, on the reverse strand, counting down.
GCGAATGATGCGGAAGCACAAGCTGCAATCGCGCAACTCAACGGTTCGGAAGTAGAAGGCCGTAACCTGGTTGTGAATGAGAGCCGTCCCAAACAAGAAGGTGGTGGTGGCGGCGGATTTAAAAAACGCAGCTTTGGCGGCGGCGGTGGTGGCTACGGCAAAGGCGGTGGCGGCTACAACAAGGGCGGCGGCGGCGGCTACAACCGCGGTGGCGGCGGTGGCGGCTACAACAGAGATTACTAATCTTCATCGGTATAAATCTTTGTCACTTCAAATCCTTTCCGCAATGGAGGGATTTTTTTGCGTATAGGTGTCGCTGGAGCAGAAGCTTAGCGAAGGCAAAATTGTTACGTACGTAGCCAGCTGCAATGCTGCTATGAAGCTTTTGTTGCGTCGCACTCTTCAACTCCAATAACTCTCTTGAGCATACAACATTTTCCATCTGGATGCTCTCATGTCCGTGTCAAATTCGTGACTTGACAAAATTTTCAATAAAGGAATAAAAAATTTTGTGGTACTATTTCTATTTCCATTTATCGTCGGGTAACATTCCCCGTCGAGATGTGCTTCCATTGGGGAATCACTTGAAATCAGGATTTTTTGATTGTACGAATGATACTCCCCATTGTACGACGAAGAATGGTTTCGCTTGCCTGAAGACTGCGAGCAACGAAAAGTATGTAGTGAAACAGGCCTCACGCCGTCCGAGCATTGCACCAATATCGTCATGGATTATTTTATCCCGGTGATTTCTTCTTCAAAAAAATGCGACAGTTGGCAGGAGGTCCTTGTGAGCGCTGATGAAAAGGTTTCCTATTGTAAAAGCTGCGCTCCCGCAAATGGTTATAAAAAGAAATGGTACAAGATCGTTGATCCTGATATGCAGGTGTGGATGGAAGAAAATAAAACGGCTTATGAAAAAGTACCTCCGCACAATCCAAATTGTGAAAAGATATTTGAAGAGGGCATCCCAAATATCACTTCTCCAACGAGCAATACGGAATACCTGATCAACAAGAAAGATAAGGAACCGCTTCAATTGACATGTAAGACGGCAAACGACGTAAGCAAGGTTTATTGGTATATTGACAACAAGTTTTACAAGTCAAGCTATACCGGCGAAAAACAATTTTTCGTCCCCGATGAAGGGCCGGTAAAAATTTCTTGCACCGATGATAAGGGAAGGAACAAGGATATTTGGATCAGGGTGAAATATGTGGATCTGTAGAACTAAGATTAACTATGTCTACGGATAAATACACTCAATCACTTCATCGCTCATAAATTTACCACCTGGATAACCTG
>VBAU01000460.1:0-1985 GCA_005883855.1 Bacteroidota bacterium | reverse complement strand
TTTCCTTCCTCGTCCTGGTGATAATGGATGGTCCTGTGATTACTTTCTTTCGGAAAAAGTTTTTCGTGTATCAGCTTGCTCATGTGGTCAAGATCTTTTTTTGTTCCTATCAGCAGCTCGGGATAAATATGACCATTTGTATAAACCAGCCTTGGAGTACCGCCAATCGATTTTATTGCAGCGGCCATTAATATTGAATGGTCATCACAGTCGCCCGCGAGAAGGTTCACAGATTCGCTGGCTTTGGCAATGTACTCGTCGTCCTGCGGATCACTAACATAGTTCCAGTTCTTATTTATTTGTTTAAATACTGCCAAACATTGCACCAGGATCCGGTATTTCATTCTCGTGCCCTGCTGTTCATCCTGGAAATATTCATTGGTAGCGTCGACAGCAAAATCTCGCACAACGGGATTCTTGAAATCAATGGCTTTCAAAATTTCACGATCCGTAGAAAGTGAGCGGGTGCCGGTAAAAACAAATTCCTTTTCGTCGGAACTCTTCATGCCGTTCTTTGAACCCGTATTTGCCCGCTAGCGTACCGTACCACAACCAGCCTACGGCGGCAATGACAGCCGTAATGATGATAAACTTAAACGAACGCACCATTAGAAATAATGAGACCGCGATGAGAAAAAAAATCAAAATTTTATCAGAATGATACGGCCAATCAAAATCAGGTATGCGATGATAGGCCAGGATGAACAGTGGAACAGCAAGTAAAAAACTAAGCAAGCCAACGAGGACGTTCGGCAGAAGTGACAAGGGGCGGATGATGGCTTTCATTACGCGTTTTTCAGGTTAGTAACGCTAATATCCGCAAAAAAAGTCTGTGAAAAAAGCTAAAAATTGTTAAGTGCCCACATTAAAACGAAAGGCTACCAAGTAAGTAGCCCTGTGTGATGAAAAAGGATAATCTGTTACTGTACTTTTTTGACTGAGGATGCACCGCTGGTATGAATATCCGTTTGGGCAGCACCTTTATAGTTTACGCTTGCCGCGCCGCTGATAGTACCTGAAATCTTTGCACTCGCATATATCTCGACATCCCCGGCCCCGGAAATATCCAGGTCAACATTTTCTGCGAGCAGGTCAAAACTCTTAATATCTGTGCTGCCCGACCCCCGTATGTGAAAATCCTTAGCCTGTCCATTTAACTTTATAGTGCAGGCGCCAGATGCATTGGCAGATATCTTCGGTGCATTGACCTCCATGGTCACATCGCAGCTTCCGCTCAAATCGTAATCAATCTCGGACGGGCTTGTGATCTTGCCTTCGCTAAACAGATCGCAAGCTCCGGATGCTTGAAACTTTCTAAACGTGGCCGACGATACGTAAACCTTGATGTGCCGACTGGGCCTGAGATTATAGCCTTCTTGAGATCTTATGCGAAGCACTTCCCCGTCATTCCTTGTTTCAATATATTGCTGCAGGTTTTCATCAGATTCCACTCTTATCGATGAAGATGAATCCTGCCTGGCGTATACGTCAATGTTGCCGCCTACCTCAACACTATTGAACTGACCAGCAGACCGGGTTTGTGTGGTAATGTTTCCGTTGCCGCGAATTCTTTTAGCGAAGATCTCGCGACACGAACTGAATAGCAGTAAAGAAGCAACTGCTACGAACAGAATTTGTCTCATGTCAAACGTTTTGGGTGACAAATATTAGAAAATCGTTTTGTATTTATTCTGATTTGACGAGGAATTTTTGAAAGAGGTTACAACGTAGATGATAGTTTCTTAAAGGGTGGGAGAATGGTGGCTCATTTATTTCCGAAATCTTTTTTACATTTTTCTACCTCACCCCACGGTCACTCCTCAACCCGCTGACTCCACAACCCCTCTCCACATGGAGAGGGAAGGCGGACGCTTCGATTCGAATAAATGTTCGTGGGGTGAGGTGGAGATGTGTTGGGTAAAGATGCCGCGCAGATTTATTCGAAGAATTGCTGATGGGGTGAGGTGAAGAATGGTGGCGCGTTT
>VBAU01000459.1 GCA_005883855.1 Bacteroidota bacterium | reverse complement strand
AAAGGGTAAATTTCACCATCTTGATCAAATCATCAAAAAATCGCGTCTCAAAGACGGTTTTGCATCTAGCTCCTCAACCAGGTTGATTCTTTCTATTCCTAATAGCTGATATTGTAGACCATGCCATGCGCTATCCCCGAATTTAAAAGAGAAGTCATCAAAGTCAAAATTGAGCTGAAACAACACAACAAGTCAATCGCAAATGACACATCCGTGTCTGAACGAACTATACGTGCATACAAGAAGAACTTGAGGGACCATGGCACTCTATGTCCCCCTAAGGCTGTTCTGCAAGGGCGTCGTCGCAAAATTACTCCCGAAATGCAAGAAGTCCGTGTCAACACCTATCAGCGCTGTTGCCAAAAGCTGATGATTAGTCGCTCCTTGATTTGCTGTGTACACGTCCTTCTTTGTACATTGATGAGCAAGTCTATCATTTGTGGGATGCCTTTAGTGTTCAGGTTGACGAGCAATGTATTAAACGCATGTTGAAGCGAGTCAAATGGTCAAAAAAACAGGTACGCTTTCACCTCCTTTTTGATTACAATTTCTTTGAATTTTCTAATTCCTAGATCCAAATACGTGCTGCACAACGCAACCCAGAGCTGAGGGATCAGTGGATGCGTAAGTTGGCAGACTACACAGCCGAACAGCTTGTATTCGTCGATGAATCCGCCGCAAATGAGCAAACATCCCACCGAAAATATGGCTGGGCGCCTGTCGGAGTCGCACCTCATGAATACAGACGATTTGAACGCAGCAGAAGGTGGTCGGTTCTTCCTGCATATACCGTCGATGGTTTTATCACATGGGAGATTGAACATGGGTCATTCTCGCAAGAGTTATTCGAAGATTTCATCGAGAAAAAGCTTTTACCAATGTGCAACCCTTTTCCAGGCGTACGTTCAGTAATAGTCATGGACAACGCTCCAATTCATCAACAAGAGGCACATTGATATCTCGCAATATTGCTAATTGTCAGAGGTTGCAGGAATTGTGTGATGATGCCGGAGTTATCCTCGATTTCCTACCTCCTTATTCACCGGATTTCAACCCAATTGAGGAGGCTTTCGCAGAGTTGAAAGCATGGATGAGGAAGAACAATCAACTACAAGATGCGTATACTAATTTCGAAGGGTTCTTAGAAGCTGGATTGATGTATATGGGTAATAAAATGGGAAATCACTTCAAATCTTGCCATATCGTTGTGCCTGAGCGCCTAGATGCAGAAGTGTAAGAATACAGTAATATTAAGCTATAATAATATCTTTAAACTCATCAACTATCACTCAGGCACGTCCTTTAGCCCGTTCATGCTCCCACTTTTTCGTATGTCCCGTTACCATGATTACAAGTCCATCAAGCATGTTCCATTCCTCCCAAAGCATTGCAGGAACATCTAGAAGCGTCCCATACACTATCCCTTTTTTCTTTAATATCATAAGACACTCCTGAAGCTGCTTCTCCATGGTGGGATATACTCCCGCCAGCCAGTTGAAATAATTAGCGAGTTTGTCTCGATTATCGCCGATTTCAAATGCAATCGGAGAAGAAACCACAACGTCGCTTCGACGAGGGATAGGGGTCTGTGGAGAGCGTTCGCGGTGATGATGATAAGTAGGAGGATGATATAAATCTCTATAGGGGTAGTAGGGATGCGGTGGAAGAGGCGGAGGAAGTTGACAAGGTGTAGGTGTTGCGGAAGAGGATGAGTTTGAATCAATTGATATGCTAGCCGCTTTTGATGCTTGTTCTCGAAGCGGGTTCTTCCCACCCTTCCTTGAAGGCATAAGAGTCTTTGCCAATGCTGTAGGACAGGTCTCCAAGTCTGCTTCCCCTCCATTAATCGTCATACTCCAAGTTTTCATATGCGCGGAGATAATCTTTAAATGGATGCCATCAACAACGTAACACCATGCATTTTCATTCGGACAAGAGCTCTGGCCACAGCGCAGTTGTGTCATTAGATCATCTACATGTTGGCTATCGATCTTGTCTTCGTTTCGCTTATGTTTGAGGAGTTTATCTGTACGCGTTTTACGTGCCTAAAATTAGCTGTATATAGAGATAAATACCTTTTTTTTGGATGGTCTATCATCATCAGAACTTTCAGAATCTGATTCTCCAGTCTTCTTGTACAGAATCGTCAACTTGACAGTGATTTCCTTCTTATTCTCAAGCATCCAACGTTCAATTCCTCGCTCCACTTTCGCCCAGCAGAAATTGTCTTCAAGTGTGATTAACATGCTATGTTTGACAGGAACGTTCTTAGCACCGATTAGTGCTGATCCTGATACATATTCGAAGCTGCGTTTATCATCCGAAACCGCTTTGTCAAGCTTCCGAATGGCTTGAGTCTCAAACTGGCGATAATCAAATTCGCTGTGTTTTAGAAAATCTGTGTCACCGATAACCATAATATCACCCAACATGACAGACTTGTAGAGCGTATAGGTTTCGAGGGAGATGTCTTTAACAGGTTTAGATGGTTCTTCATCTTCTGACGTAACTTCTGGTTCATTGGGAACGCGACTTTTGGATGACTGTTTGGATTGAACGGTGGAGTTGCTTCGACCGTGTTGTTTTGATGGATTTGTATCAGACTTCGAATCCAAGGCCACAGGGGTTTTTCCTGTCTTCTTGGGAGCACGACC
>VBAU01000458.1 GCA_005883855.1 Bacteroidota bacterium | reverse complement strand
CAATCAGGTCTTGCTTGCTCCTAAGGCTCGCCAGCGCTTTTAATTGGTTGTCTCCGGAGAATACAGCTCCATCGATAAATGCGGCCTTCAACACCGGCTTGTCGTTATGCGTTTCCTTCCGGAAGGTACTAATGATAAGGGCCGGTTCTTTTGGATTTTCGCAAAACATCAATGCGGTTACATTATGTAACGCATCATACACATCAGCGTATCGTTGTGAATCCAAAGACTCCAATGCTTTTTTTATCAAGGTGTTTTTTGCCACCTTCATTTCCACTCGTTTGTCAAAGCAGGCACGGCGCAATTTGCCGACTTGCTCGACAGTGAGCGACTCGGTATCGGTAATATAGAAGTTGTTATACTGAGAAAATTTGTTCTTCAGTAACTCGATCACTTCATTTTTTTGATCTTTTGTCATATCCTTTTTTTTGTTTCCAAGCGAAAGCCCTAAGGCAATCGCAGGGAGTCTTTTTTAATGAACAAACGCCTTGGTGTCAATGGCAATTCCCGGGCTCATGCTGCTAGCCATGCTGATGCCTCTCATGTAAGCGCCCTTTGCAGAAGACGGTTTTGCTTTAATGATCGCGTTCAATAACTCCTGACTGTTCTCTGCAATTTTTTCCGGCGTAAAACTCACCCTGCCTATGGACGCATGAATGATTCCGGCCTTATCAACTTTAAAAGCGATCTTTCCACCCTTCACGTCATTTACAGCCGCAGCCACGTCATTTGTCACGGTACCGGTTTTTGGATTAGGCATCAGATTACGAGGACCCAGGATTTTTCCGAGCTTACCGATTTTCGGCATGACCGATGGAGTGGCAATAATGACATCCACATCAACCCAGCCGCCTTCGATTTTTTGAATGAATTCATCAAGGCCAATAAAATCCGCCCCCGCTGATTTTGCATCCGCTTCCTTGTCCGGCGTACACAGAACGAGGACTTTTTTAGTCTTACCGGTCCCATGAGGCAGTGTTACTGTTCCGCGAATAGCCTGGTCAGCTTTTTTAGGATCTACGCCAAGACGAATATGCAGATCCACAGATGCATCAAATTTTGTAGTATTTACCTGCTTCACCAATGAAGAGGCTTCTTTAAGTGAATAAGCTTTATTTTTTTCGATCTTATTTTCGGCAGCTTTTCTTTTTTTGCTGATGAACGCCATAATTAAGTCTTTTAGAATTGTAAAGGATTAATTTTCCCAGGGAGCTTTACCTTCAACGGTTAAGCCCATACTGCGAGCAGTACCAGCGACCATCTTCATGGCGCTTTCAATAGTAAAACAGTTCAGGTCAGGCATTTTTTCTTTTGCAATTGCCTCAACTTGAGACCAATTTACTTTTCCCACTTTGGTGCGATTGCTCTCTTTGGAACCTTTCTGAACTTTTGCGGCTTCCATCAATTGAACAGCTGCGGGCGGAGTCTTGATAATAAAATCAAAACTCTTATCTGAATAGACTGTAATAATGACCGGGAGTACTTTACCCATTCTGTCCTGCGTGCGTGCATTGAATTGCTTGCAGAATTCCATGATGTTAATACCTTTGGAGCCTAAAGCAGGACCGATTGGAGGTGCAGGATTTGCCTGGCCACCCTTGCATTGTAGCTTTACAAAGCCAGTGATTTCTTTTGCCATTTTTCTTCGATTTATTGGTTCTAACGACCTTTCTTCCCTTAAGGGTTAAGGTCTCCCAAATTCATCCATTTTGCGCGACGATAAACGTCGGGATTTCCATTCTTCCGCCTTGAAAGTGGCGGAGCAAAGAAAGAACTTATTGGGGTCGCAAAGATAAGGTGCAATCATGAATGTAGAAACTGATTACAGAAATATTTCTGGCTGCGATCAGGTCCTAACGCTTGTTTTTATTGTGTTTCAGGCTGAGATAGTCCAGGAAATAGATGACTTTTATTGAGAAGTTGTTGTTCTGATCAGCGTGAATAGTATTGTTTAAATTCTTGACATATTCATACCTGACATCGTCGTCATAGGTTTCAGCCTGGTTTTTCCAAACGATGTTGATAAAGCTTCCGGGGGCAAACTCCCAGGTGTAGGTGGCGTCGATATTAAAGATGTTATAGTTCTGATGCTGCATTTCTAAATTGGTATGAGTAGTCGGCTTTAATGACCCATCAGATTGCAGGTCATATAATTGTCTTTGTTTAACCTGGCTCCAGTAGTGGCGGGCCCTGACGGTTATCCCAGCTTTGTTGTTAAAGCTATATTTCACAAGCATAACATTCGAGACCGTAATTCGATCGCGCCGTGCAATGATGACGTCCTGCAGCACCGGCCTTCCATTCACCAATAGCGGGTCTCCATTTGCATCTTGCTGATAATATTTATCGTAATACCCTGCGTCATTTTTTATGGGATTGTACATTAATTCATGGCCAATGGAGAGTTTGTTATTGAAACGATATTGCTGTGAGAAGTCCAGTTCGTGATTCGGGCTATTAAACAGACTCCTTATCGCAAAGAAATAATTGAAGTTCACATAGTATTTTTTGGAGCTGTTTGTTTCAAACCATGGGTTAAACTGGATTCGTTGAGGTGAACGAAATGACCATCCCTGCTGATGGGGCTCGTAAAAATCATTTCCCTCCGCGACGTAGCCGGCAAACATTCCTACAGTCCATAGGTTTTTCAGTTGTGCATTCGCATTTATATTCGTTCTATAGACCTGGAATTTTGTGTCGAATTTCTGATCATTGAATTGCTTATACAGCAAGCTATAGTAGTTATTAAAGTTTATGCGCAGGTTGTTATACCAATTCGTTGGTGTGAGCCAATGATATCCCATCCAGAGATAGTGATCAAAAAAATTATTATTGGTGAAATAACCGAGATCGTTGCTGCTGTATTTGTCGTCAGTAAGATCCTGCTCAAGGTTAAAATTGAAATTGCCGCTCGTTTTTCCAAAATAAAGCACATGACTATAACCACTTTGGGTTTTACCACCAGGCAGGTAACCGATTAGGCGACTGTTGTAAAGCTTGCCACCAACATTCCATGTGTTCGATTTATCATTTAGATCAAATAGCACGGCTGTAACATTAGCATCGTAGTCCCCACCACTTCTTAACACATTTGTATTAATGAAACTGACACTTGAATTGTGCTTCAGCGATTGATCGACCACGATAATATTGTA
>VBAU01000457.1 GCA_005883855.1 Bacteroidota bacterium | reverse complement strand
GACTACAATTGAACTATATAAACAATGTCAGCAAATATATAATTATTCAAAATAAATTGAGCTGCGTTTCCGCAGCTCAATTAGATATACGATTGAAAACTACCTCAATTGTACGACCTCGAAGGAATATTTCCAATGATTTAGCTCGAAATTGTTGGCGTAATCCGGGGAACTGGAGGATCCTGATCACAATGTCGCGATATTCGCGCAATTCGTACATAGACTTTGACCGTTGGTGGAGATTTCCGCGGAGTCTCTGCATGTGAAGTTGCATTTGCCTTTTTTGGAGAGGAACAGTGCACAAGGCGGCCTCACGCTCAACAGATGCTAATTGACGCCAGACATCTCCTTCGGTTTCGAGGACCTGGGCCGCTTTCTCATTTCGTCGGAGGGTTGTCTTTGCGGCCGGGGATATTTCTAATCAGTTACTGAAATATTTCATAACTTTATACCATTTCTATACACACTGACGATCCACCAATGATCATCAATATCGGTCCTCAACTCCTGGAGGATTTTCATCCGATGTTGACCCGATTGCATTTCAATTTTGACGTTCGAGCCCGGGTTGAATATCGGGAATTCAACGCTTCTATTGAATTCTTTGACTTGCTCCAAGGATACTGTTTTTTTACCCTTTGGATCGTGAACATGTTTTTTGAAAATTGTAGAATCAATTGTTCCTGACATTCGATGAGTGGGATCGGTTCGAAACACTCCATGGCGCATGTTTTCACGGAGGCCGGCACTCCTCACTTCGTCTGCAATTGCTCTATTTTCTCCGTCGGTCCATTCGAATGTCATATTTCTGACATTTACTTTGACATGACCTAACAAATTTTCATTCAAATCCTTTTCGATCAACCGGAACTCTTCTGAAAACTCCTCCGTGTCGATTAGAAGAGGTTCTTTAAGTTTTACTGCAGCGAGGCCTCGAGCCTTTTTATTTGCGACTGGAGTTGTAGGTGCCATTTAGTGGTTGTATTGGTGAATTTATTCCTAAGGATTAGCTGGAACCCAATGAACCTGTTGATCTGCGGAAACGCAGCTCTAAACGTAATGAGAATTGAGCTGCGGAAACGCAGCTCTAAATGTAATGGGAAATGAGCTGCGGAAACGCAGCTCCAATTTGATAACTTATTTGGGAAAATACCTTTTAATTTGACAGTTTAATAAACCGATTGTGGCTGCGTGCAGGGATGACGAGAAAGGGATTCAGCCAATTGGGGGGGTAGGAGGCCCTTATATACTTTTCCAAATTGCGCACTGACCGTTATTCTGAAACATTAGGTCTTCATCCAGTGTGCCCTAGCTGCGTAAACACAGCTTCCTTTTTGAGTTTTGCAATGGCAATTTGAATTACCTTTTACTAAGTTACATTTCAATTTGTCTATTAATATGTTTTGAATGAGTTGCGTTTCCGCAGCTCTATTCTTCTTCTGCTTTGAGCTGCGTTTCCGCAGCTCTATTCTTCTTCTGCTTTGAATTGCGTTTCCGCAGCTCTACTCTTCTTGTACTTTGAGCTGCGTTTCCACAGCTCTATTCTTCTTCTACTTTGAGCTGCGGAAACGCAGCTCTACTCTTGTTGTACTTTGAGCTGCGGAAACGCAGCTCTCTTCTTGTTGTATTATCAATGCTAATGTTGAAGGAATTCACCTACAACTATTCAAATCACCTGAAATGGCACCGACTACCCCAGTCTCAAATAAAAAAGCTCGTGGTCTCGCTGCACTGAAAAATAAAGAACCGCTTCCGATTGACACGGAGGAGTTTGCAGAAGAGTTTCGCTCAATCGAAAAGGATTTGAACGATAATTTGTTGGGTCACGTCAAAGTCAATGTCAAGAATATGACATTTAAATGGAGTGATGGAGAAAATAGGACAATTGCGGACGAAGCGAGGAGCGCCAGTCTCCGAGATAATATGCGTCATGGAGTGTTTCGATCAGATCCTATGCATCGAATGTCAGGAATCGTTGATGCAGCAATTTTCAGAAAACATGTTCAAGATCCGAAGGGTAAAAAACCAGCATCCTTGGAACAAGTGAAGGATTTCAATAAAAATGTTGAATTTCCGATATTCACAGCAAACGTGAACGTTAAAATTGAAATGCAATCGGGTCAACATAGGATGAAGATCCTTCAAGAGCTAAGGACGGATAGTGAGGATCATTGGTGGATTGTGAGTATCTACAAAAACGGTATGAAATCTAAAATGTTTCGATAACTCATCAATGAATAGAAATATCCAATGCCGCGAAGACCACCCTCCGACGAAATGAAAAAGCGGCCCAGGTGCTCGAAACTGAAGGAGACGTCTGGCGTCAATTGGCATCTGTTGAGCGCGAGGCCGCCATGTGCACTGTTCCACTACAAAAAAGGCAGATGCAGCTTCACATGCAGAGGCTTCGTGGAAATCTTCATCAAAGGTCGAAGTCGATGTATGACTTGCGAGAGTATCGTGATATTGTGCTCAATATCCTCCAATTCCCTGGATTGCGCCAACAATTTCGCGCCAAATCTTTGGAAATATTTCTCCGTGGTCGTACAATTGAGGTAATTTCTAACTCTCACTTATTTGCTAACGCTTTTTGGATAGTTCAATTGTAGTCTTCTTCAGGAGATATATGATTGTTGGGATAAATTGGCGGGAGAGTATCATTGGGCAGTGGACGCATATAGTGTCAAAGTGTTCAGTAAATGGTCAGGACAGGTGGTACTTCCTACTGTGGAGGAGATTCAACAAGCCTTCGATGACTCCGACCCAGAAGCCCAACACGTTTTTCCGGGACTCAGTGGCGCCCAAAGACAGGAAGTATTGGGGAAGGCCAAAGAAATGAGGAAAACCGATTATCGGACGTTCCAACATCTTATAAACGAATGTCGTCCTGATCTTGATCAATTTTATGTAGTCATGGAGCAAATCCCGATATGGTTCAGTGCGACAGAGAAAGGGTACAATGGGGGTACCAGCATTGCAAATCGTCCTCGAGTGGAAACGACATTGAAGTCAATTTTTGATGATGCAGGTAATTATGCGATCCATCTTTATGTGCTTCATCATTATTCAGCGATGTTTC
>VBAU01000456.1 GCA_005883855.1 Bacteroidota bacterium | reverse complement strand
ATCGCCGATGACGCGGATTTATTGAATGATCGTAAGAATTAGTGAGGGATTACGAAGCTTCAAATAGCCGCCAGATCTCTTCCGGAATTTGTGAAATCCATCGTTAATCCTGTAATCCACGATTAAAATTCCGCGCTCTTTGGCGTTCTTGGGAAAGCAATGACATCCCTGATATTATTCATACCTGTTACAAATTGAACCATTCTTTCAAACCCCAATCCAAAACCCGCGTGTGGGACTGTTCCGAATCGTCTTGTATCCAAATACCACCACAATTGATCGGCCGGTACATTCATTTCTTTCATTCGTTGCTCAAGTTTATCCAGTCTCTCTTCACGTTGCGAACCTCCAACAATCTCCCCGATCCCTGGTGCAAGTATGTCCATAGCAGCTACAGTTTTGCCATCATCATTCTGGCGCATATAAAATGCTTTGATCTCTTTGGGATAATTGGTCAGTATAACGGGTTTTTTAAAATGTTTTTCTACCAGGTATCGTTCATGTTCACTTTGCAGGTCCATTCCCCAACCGGTGACCGGGTACTGAAATTTCTTTTTCTTGTTATGATTACTTTCCTTTAAAATGTCAATGGCTTCCGTATAAGTCAACCTTTCAAAGTTGTTGTTTAAAACAAACTCAAGTTTTTCGATCAAACTCATTTCGCTTCGTTTATCCTGTGGCAATTGTTTTTCTTCATCAGCTAAACGCTGCGCGAGGAATTCCAGGTCTTCCCTGTTATTATCCATTGCATATTTAATAATATATTTTATGAACTCCTCAGCAAGATTTGCATTGTCTTCAAGGTCACAGAAGGCCATTTCGGGTTCGATCATCCAGAATTCTGCAAGGTGTCTTGCCGTATTGGAATTCTCTGCACGAAAAGTAGGACCAAAGGTGTAGATATCTCCAAATGCAGTGGCAGCCAGTTCCCCTTCTAACTGCCCGCTTACTGTAAGGTTTGTATTGCGCCCAAAGAAATCTTCTTTGAAATTTATTGATCCATCTTCTGTTTTCGGCGGATTTTCAAATGGCAGGGTGGTAACTCTGAACATCTCACCAGCTCCTTCTGCATCGCTTGCTGTAATGATTGGCGTATGCATGTAAACAAAGCCTTTATCATTAAAGAATTTATGAACCGAAAAAGCCAGTGAGTGGCGAACACGAAATACAGCGCCGAAAGTATTTGTGCGAAAACGAAAATGAGCAACCTCCCTCAGATATTCCAATGTTGGCCTGTTTCTCAATTGTATGGGATATTTTTCAGCATCACTGTCACCGAGTATTTCAATTGAGGTCGCTTTAAGATCCATCTTTTGTCCCTTACCCAACGATGAAACAATGACACCCGATACCTTTAGTGAAGCGGAGGTGGTGATACGTTTCAAAATGTCTTCATCAAACCTTCCCAGTTCGGCTACTATTTGAATATTGTTATTAGTTGACCCGTCGTTCAGGGCGATGAATTGATTATTCCGGAAACTGCGGACCCAACCCATCACCGTTACTTCCTGATTATTTGGTTCCAGGGCCAACAGCTCTTTGACCTTTATTCTCTTATTAAACATAGCTGAAATTAAGAGCGGCAAAGATAACCACTGATCACACTGTCTGAAAGTTTAAAATATGTTGACCTCGCAGATTGTTTGTGTATTAAATGAATAATAAGCCGGGCTGGCCTTGCAGTATAACGGCCTCATTAACAAAACGTGTGGATAAAAATTTTTGATTTTAGCAATTTAGATGTATAATTGCAAAAGAAACAGCCTGATAAGCTCATTACCCCTTATTTAGCTGATCAGTATTTTCAAAGTTCCCATTCAATTAAACCCGAATTTCAGTTTTTTAAGATTGGCGACGAGATTGTGATTAACCTCAACATTTTTTATGTACGATATTCTCCAACTGAACGACATGATCGTTCCTGAGCTGTTAGATATAGCTGAACAGCTTAAAATCCCAAATGCAAAAAAGATGGACAAGCAGGAACTTGTCTATAAAATTCTCGACAACCAGGCAATAGCTGGTGCAAAAACAGGCGCTGGTAGCGGTGACGCGAAAAACAGGCAGCGCAAACGTATTGTTAAGGCCACCACAGGTAACACGACCGAAGAAGCTATCGTTGAATCAAATGATAAAAAACCTGTTCATAAAAAAGTGCATGTTAAAAAAGAAGAAAAACCACTCCCAAAAAAAACTGGTGGACGCAAGAAAGAAGAAGAATTCACCGATAATATAGATGAAGATTTTACTCCGGAAGAAGAGGATGCTGAACAGCCGGAAACAGCGGAAACGCAAGAGATCATTTCTTCCGACAATGGTAATGGTACTAACGAAGAAACACCTGCACAGCAGCCCAAAATTTATCCTCAGCGTCGTGACCAGGCGTTTAATATTGAGTTTGACGGAGTGATCATGAGCGAAGGCGTATTGGAAATGATGCCTGATGGTTATGGATTTCTACGTTCTTCCGATTATAATTATTTATCATCTCCTGATGATGTATATGTGTCTCCCTCACAAATAAAATTGTTTGGCTTAAAGACAGGCGATACTGTTTTTGGTGCTGTCAGGCCTCCTAAAGAAGGTGAAAAATATTTTGCTTTATTAAAAGTTGATAGCATCAATGCCAAGCGGCCTGATGAAGTTCGTGACCGTGTGCCGTTTGATTATCTTACTCCTTTGTTTCCTTATGAAAAATTAAATCTCTTTACTACCCCGAGTGATTATTCAACAAGAATAATGGACCTGTTTACCCCAATAGGTAAAGGTCAACGTGGATTGATTGTCGCACAACCGAAGACGGGAAAAACAATGTTGTTGAAAGCAGTGGCAAATGCTATTGCTGAAAATCATCCCGAGTGTTATTTGATGGTGGTGTTGGTGGATGAACGACCCGAAGAGGTTACAGATATGGAAAGGAGTGTGAAGGCTGAAGTAATTGCCTCTACGTTTGATGAGCCCGCCGAAAAACATGTCAAGGTCTCAACCATTGCCTTGCAAAAGGCAAAGCGGTTGGTTGAATGTGGCCATGACGTCGTGATATTACTTGATTCGATTACCAGGTTAGCCCGTGCTCATAACACAGTTGCACCGGCCTCCGGTAAAG
>VBAU01000455.1:3078-5487 GCA_005883855.1 Bacteroidota bacterium | reverse complement strand
TATCCTGTTGCCTTTACAAATGCTGCGAACTGTTTATTGGTGACTTCTGTTGCATCCATAATAAAATCCTTCACAATAACGCGATGCACTGGCCTTGCATCATTCATTGGTTCGTGCCCGCCCTCCAGCATCCCAACCGGGTTTATGCTTCCCATGCTAAACTCTCCACCTTGTATCCAAACCATGCCGGTTGGTATCTCCCCCTTGTAATGCAAAGAATTTGTTCTTGTAAGTTGAAAGTCACTACCTCCACCCTGCATATAAACTACGCTGTCTGAGACGGATAATCCTCTTGGAGAACAAGAAATGGCGTCGTCAATTTTGGTGTTCGCGACGTCACTGGAATTCGCCTTATTAATCGAATCGTTGCAGGCGTTAAGCATAAAGGCACACGGCAATCCAAAAGAAAAGAGTACAACTAGCTTCTCAAACTTTTTCATTTCGTTATAAAATTAGTTAAGATTGAAAGGCGTTTTGGGCGTTGTTTGTCCTCATTTCCAGGGAATTCACTGGAGCAGAATTCTGCTCTATCTTGTACGTTTTCGCAACGACAGCATGCAAGATGTCAGCATGAAAGCAACACGCTTTTTGGAAACCGCTTCTCAAAAACCTCTGCACTTTGAACGACATGTTACGTTAATGTTTAAAAGATTGCTATCAATCGATCTGTACCGGATCGTTGTATTGCATTTTTATTTCTTTCAACTTATTCTTCATCATGTCCTGCACTTTTTTGTAAGCCGGCTGACCGTACATGTTATTCATTTCTTTTTTATCTTTTTCCAGGTCATATAATTCCCATTCCTTTTTTTCATAAAAGTAAATCAGCTTGTACCGATCGGTACGTACACCAATGTGTTTGGCCACGTTGTGCTCCTGGTTTTCATAAAAGTGATAATACAAAGCATCGTGCAGGTTTCCTTTCAATTCACCTTTGAGTACCGGCACGATACT
The DNA here is from genome assembly GCA_005883855.1 of Bacteroidota bacterium. Taxonomy (GTDB): domain Bacteria; phylum Bacteroidota; class Bacteroidia; order Chitinophagales; family Chitinophagaceae; genus VBAU01. The sequence continues at coordinate 4,533 of VBAU01000455.1, read as the reverse complement.
TTTTCCCTGCATATCAGGAGGGATTTTTAGACCAGCCATATCGAGAATGGTTTCGGCAAAATCGAGATTCTGGACCATGCTATTAGTTGTTTTCTTTTTCGTCACACCTGGCCAGCTTATGATAAGTGGCGTCCGGAATGATTCCTCATACATCCAGCGCTTATCAAACCATCCGTGTTCACCCAAAAAAAATCCCTGGTCAGAAGTATAAATGATAATTGTATTCTTGTCCAATCCATTTGCTTTTAAATAGTCCATCAACCTGCCGACATTGTCATCCACACTCTGTACGCACCGGAGATAGTCCTTCATATAGCGCTGATATTTCCAAATGGCAAGATCCCTCTCCCTGAGATTTGCTTTTTTGAAAGCATCATTTGATGGACCATAAGCGGCTTCCCATTTCTTTTTTTCTTCGGGAGTAAACCTGTTATATACTCCCTGCCACGCTGCAGCTAACCCCACCTGTTTTTCTTTTGGCAGATCAAATGCAAGTTTCAGATCGTATTCGTTTGTCATATCCCGGGCAATTTCCATCTCCTGTTCACGAGCTGCCGTGGTCCTTGTCTTATAGTCATCAAAGTAATTGGAAGGAACGGGGAATTGCGTACTGTCAAACAAATGGTAATACTTTTCCTCCGGCATCCAGTTCCTGTGGGGCGCCTTATGTTGATACATTAGGAAAAATGGCTTGCTCTTGTCTCTTTTCTCCAGCCAATTAATGGCAATATCGGTTGTGATATTTGTCACGTAACCACTTATTCTTTTGCGAACTCCGTTTTCGATAAAATCTGGGTTATAATAATCTCCTTGCCCGGGAACGATATTCCAGTAATCGAATCCCTGCGGATCGGAGACCAGATGCCATTTGCCTATCACAGCAGTGGCGTAACCATTATCATGGAGTAATTTCGCAACTGTTTGCTGACTGCCATCAAATGTGCTATGGTTATCGACGAAGCCATTTATGTGGCTGTGTTTGCCGGTAAGCATGACAGCACGACTCGGCCCACAAATAGAATTTGTAACAAATGCTCTCGCGAATAATATGCCATTGGCAGCAATCTTGTCTATGTTCGGGGTGTGGTTCAATCCGTAACCATATGCACTAATTGCCTGGTAGGCATGATCGTCACTCATAATGTAGATAATATTTGGACGAGTTTTTTGCTGTCCGAATGTTCGATCTGCCGCGATGAAGCAGAGCGTCACCACCGCTATGGTTCTAAGCAATGCGCGAAAAGTTTTCATCATTTCATATGTTTAACTTTCTAAAAATGGAATGTTTGAGTTTTTCAATTGTTTGCAGCAGATCTCACCTCCGCTCCTGCCTTCCCAAGCCATGCCCTTCCTCACGAAAACCCCCACTATTGCCTGCGTGATTTCCATATGTAAGCCACGGACCATTATCAACTGGCATTTTTTTCACCCTGAATATGGTGAAAGTTACATTAG
>VBAU01000455.1:0-2983 GCA_005883855.1 Bacteroidota bacterium | reverse complement strand
TATTATGATAATGGATGATTGCACCTGCAAACACTTCTTGCCTAAATTAGAAAAACACGAACTCAAACTACTTCTAAAAAAAGTCAAATGATCTCATTCAAATAGAGTTTCACGGAAAGTTTTTGTTACGCAAAGACTTCTCAACAAATTTTGAACGTAACACTGAGATATTTCCTGATTCGCTGGAAGAAACAAAGCGAGATGATCGATTAAAATATTATTTCTCCTGGGATAATTTTTTTGTCAAACCTTCAACCCATATTTTTGCCCCGGAGAGATGGCAGAGCGGTCGAATGCGGCGGTCTTGAAAACCGTTGACCCAAAAGGTCCGGGGGTTCGAATCCCTCTCTCTCCGCAGCTAAATCGCTGAAATATTCCTGCTTATCAAGAGTTATTCCATTTTGACATTTGTTATATGCATACCTTCTGTGGTACAATAGTTTTATGAATTTTCTGATCAATTCATCTGTATAGCAGCAGGATTATGACCTGATAAAAGCCAGGATGTCGGCATTAATTGTTGGAGCCTCCGTTGTTGGCATCCCGTGCGGAAAACCGGGTATGAAATAAGTTTTCCATTTCTTAAAAACTTTACAACTTTAGCACCGGTAAGTTCAAATGGAACTACATGGTCATCTTCACCATGCATTGCCAATACGGGTATATCCACACTTTTAAGATCTTCAGTAAATCAGATATAGCAGCTTGTATTGAAAACTTTTGCATAAATCAGTAGCGACCCGATTCACTGTTCATTTGGAATAACTATCTACCTCAATGATAGCATCGGCAAATTCCTTTGGTGCTTCCTGTGGGAGATTGTGTCCCACACCTCCATTGATAGTCCTGTGTGCATATTGGCCTGAAAATTTTTTGCATAGACGTTACTGTCTGGGTGTGACGCACCATTGGCATCGCCTTCAAGCGTAATGGATGGTACAGTAATCAGCGGACTTTCGGCAAGTTGTTTTTCCAAATCATCATATTTTTTCTCTCCATCAGCCAAACCGAGACGCCAGCGGTAATTATGAATCACGATGTTTACATGATCAGGATTATTGAAAGAGGCTGCACTTTTACCAAAAGTAACTTCATCAAAATTCCATTTTGGTGAAGCTATCTGCCAGATGAGCTTCGCAAAATCGTTCCTGTACTTCTCATAGCCAGCCCTGCCGCGCTCTGTAGCAAAATAATATTGGTACCACCATTGAAGCTCTACTGTTGGTGTCAGCGGCATCTTGTTAGCCATTATGATCTGGAGCGGAATGCTGATCTATCGGGCAAATGATGAATACAGCACCAGAATAGGGAAATTTATCCAGTGTGTCCATCTCAACACCAGCGGATGCTTTTCTTTAATGACTTTCCTTGGGTTGTTATCTTAATTAATAACGAGGAGCTTTCAATCTTTCGAACACGCTTATTTTTGAAATTCCGGTTTTAATTCTGCATTCATCTCTTTTCTGAATTTAATTACTTTAGGCTTTTGGATTACTTTTCCATAAAAAACTCCAACAGGCCTTTTTGTACCTGGTCACTTCGTTCTTGGAGAATCCAATGCCCCGAATCTGTAATTATAAATTCTTTTACATTGGTAGCAACCAGACGGACATGTTCTCCCAAAAAGGGCGCAAAATGGTCTGATCCCATTGCCAATACAGGCATCGCCAACTTATTTTTGCGAAATTCCTGATTGTCGTTAGCGTCCTGCTCGAATGTGCCAAACCAAAGAAACGAAGCTGTCGTTGCACCTTTTACCGAATACGCCCGAATAAATTCAGCCTTTTCCTGAGGAGTAAATGAGTTCTTCACAAAACTTACCATCGGAAAAAAATCTTGCAAAATTAAATTCATTCTTCCTTCTGCAACTTCGCCCGCATGTGGCTGACTAAAAAATCCAAACCACCATGCCTGGGCTTTAACCTCGCTCCAAACCGGTTCCACGCCTACTATTAGTGCATCCAGTAAAGCGAGTTTATTAACCTCACTAGGAAATTGCGCTGCATAAGCATAGACAACCATCATACCTATATCATGTCCGGCTAAATCAATCATCTTATAACCAAGCTTTTTTACAAGTTCGTGGAGATCGATGGCCATATTTTTTTTATCATAACCGCCCTGTGGTTTATCAGATTCTCCAACACCCCGTAAATCCGGAGCAATCACGGTGAAATGTTTTGACAGTTCCGGAAGTAACCTATTCCACATATACCAATTTTGAGGAAATCCATGTACCAGCATAAGTGGTGTTCCATGTCCGCCGATCACGTAGTGTAATTTTACACCGTTTACGCTTGCATATTCGTTGGAAAATCCATTGGGTGGCAATGCTGGTTTTGTAACGTTAGTTATTGTATCCTGGTCAATAACATTTCTTGAAAATGAAGTGTAAGCGTTGAAAGTAAATGCCATGAGCATTACCGTAATTTTAAGTATTCTATTTGTTGGTTTCATTATTAATGATTTGATGGAAGAAAAGCCAGATAAATATTGTGAACACACAATACTTCAAAGCGTACTCATAGTTGCCCGTTATAGTCAATGCCCGAAGCCCGTGGAAAAAGGGGTCTCAGACTTTTGATTTAATCAGGGCTTCAATTTTTCTTTACTTCGTTAAAGATGCTTTTATGATCACCGAATGATATGAAACGCTTAAAGTAATAGGCACACTCAGCGCTTTGGATACAATACAATTCGCTTTAGCGCCTTCTGCAATTGCCTGAAAGGCTTCGGGGGATACGCCGTCGACCCGTGATGCTTTCAGGTCCAAATGAATACCGGTGATCTTAAGATTAACCATGTCCAAATCAAGCGTGGCTTCTGTGTTCAGGTCGTTAGCTAAAAAACCTGCACGCTCAAGTGCTGCACTCACTGACATGGTAAAACAGCCTGCATGTGCCGCGGCTATCAATTCTTCCGGATTGGTACCGGTACCGGACTCGAATCGTGTTTTATACGAATAAGGTGTTTGGTTAAGGAT
>VBAU01000454.1:2388-5420 GCA_005883855.1 Bacteroidota bacterium | reverse complement strand
TGCGATTATCAAGCGAAGCCGGGGCGTGGCAGACAAGATGAGCAGAGGCGTTCAGTTCCTAATGAAAAAAAATAAGATCGATGTCATCAATGGTTTTGGCAAGTTGGTAGCAAAAGGAAAAATTGAAGTGACGGGTGCTGACAATAAGAACCAAACTGTCGAAGCCAAACACATCATTCTTGCTACCGGAGCCCGCAGCCGGGAATTACCCAATTTGAAAATTGATGGAAAAAAAGTTATCGGTTATCGTGAGGCGATGAGCCTTGCCCAGCAACCACAATCCATGATCGTTGTGGGTAGTGGCGCTATAGGAGTCGAGTTCGGTTATTTTTACAATTGCCTCGGTACGAAGGTCACCATTGTCGAATTCTTGCCCAGGCTAGTGCCTGTAGAGGACGAAGAGATTTCCAAAGAGCTGGAGAAAAATTTCAAAAAGCAAGGCATCCAAATAATGACTAATAGCGAGGTGACCTCGGTGGACACCTCGGGCAATGGCGTGAAAGCAAAAGTTAAAACGCCAGATGGGGAAAAAACTCTTGAAGCGAACATCTTGTTAAGCGCAGTAGGGATTTCATCCAACATCGAAGGGATCGGCATTGAAGAACTCGGTATCAAAACCGACAAAGGAAAAATTCTGGTCGACAAATTCTACCAGACCAATGTCCCAGGCGTTTATTCAATTGGCGATTGCGTGCCCGGGCAAGCGTTGGCGCACGTAGCGTCGAAGGAAGGAATTATTTGCATTGAGAACATTGGATTCAATGAAAAGAAATATAACCATAAGCCAGAGCCATTAGACTACAATAACGTCCCCGGTTGTACCTATTGCACTCCCGAGATTGCTTCAGTTGGTTACACAGAAAAACAGGCAAGAGATGCAGGCTACGAAATTAAAGTGGGCAAGTTTCCACTTAGTGCCAGCGGAAAAGCGTCAGCGGCCGGGCATTTGGAGGGATTCATTAAAGTTATCTTCGATGCAAAGTATGGCGAGTGGTTGGGAACGCACATGATAGGAGATAACGTAACGGAAATCATCATTCAAACTGTAACTGCAAGGAAATTGGAAACAACTTACCAGGAGGTATTAGATAGCATTCATCCACATCCCACCATTAGCGAAAGTGTCAAGGATGCCATCGAAGTGGCATACGGCGAGGCAATACATCTTTAACCGCATCAGTTAGTTGATCACGTTCATGTGATAACGGGAAATTCATCTTCCTAGGGCTCACTTTTTGATTATTTGTTTTTCATGCCTAACAAATAAAGCAGAATAATTCAAAACCCGCTTCGTTATAGAAAAGAGCGAACTACTTATTGTGAAAAGAATCTTTTATCTGGCCATTTCTATCTGCTTATTCCTAACCGTGCATGCGCAGGATACACTCTTTCAGCCAAAGATCACCGTAAAATGGGCCCCCACGAGTTTGCTGTTGGGTGGCATCAGCCTGCAGGGCGAGTACGGTTTCATAAAAAAGTCGTCTCTCACCGCAAAGATCGGCGTGCCTTTTAGCCGTGGTTTTCACGCCACCTTCGATGGTCATGACGTAAACATGCACATGAAAGCTTTCTCTTTCCTTGCTGGATATCGAAAATATTTGTCGAAACAGATTTTAAAGGGCTTCTATATCGAGCCTTTCTTTACCTATGCGCACCATAACTCCGACGGCACCGGTGAAGGCACCCTGGATGGTCAACAAGTCACGATGGATTTCACGAACGATTACAATGGCGTTGGCATTGGAATCCAACTTGGCTCTCAATTTATCATTGCCAGGCGACTGGTTATAGATCTTTTCTTTTTAGGACCGCAGCTTACGTCGTCAAATAATAACTTCCGAGCCATAGATCGTTACAATTATGCGGCCTGGACGAACATTCAAGCCGACGAAGCCGAGCAGGATATAAAAGATTTTCTTAACCAATTCCCTTTCATAAAAAACAAGGCAGACGTTCATGTCGATAAGACGAACCGGACTGTAATGGCCGATTTCCAGGGACCGCTGGTAGGTATCAGATGCGGAGTTTCGATCGGTTTTGCTTTCTAGAAAGATCAGCGCTTTGCAGCCTTTCCAAATCCAAAGACTTTTCCTCTAGTTCGCAAAAACTTTCTTGAGCAAGTCTGTAGTTCTGGCCACAGGATCTTTTCTTATTTTCTGCTCCTCCTGGCCAACCTGGTAAAATATACCGGCCATAGCCTTCTCCGTTACATAAGCCGAGAGATCAGGGTTCACTTTTTCAGTGGTAAATCTATTATAAGTAGTGAAGACTGTATTCCAGTACTTAGTCGCATTTACCTTTTTGAGAGAGCTCTCGATGACAGGGCGAAATGCGTCCGTAAGAGATGCAGTTGTCTTATCCTTCAAGTAATTCGTGGCAGCGAAATCACCTCCTTTCAATATTCCAAAAGCATCCTGGATACTCATTTGTTTAATGGCATTTATGAAAATGGGTGCTGCGCTTTTGGCTGCATCCTCGGCAGCACGGTTCATAGAAAGAATAGCATCATCTACCTGCTTGCCCATTCCGATACTCCTCAACTTTTTCTCAACTTTTTGCGCTTCCGGAGGCATTAAAATTTTAATAACAGCATCTTTAAAGAAACCATCAACAGCAGAAAGCTTTTCAGTTCCTTTGTTTGTCCCTACTTCCAAAGCCTCTTTCAATCCATTGACAATTTCGTCATTGGTTAGGCCGGAAGTTTTGGGAGTTTTTTGAATGATCTTATCTAATTTACTCTTGCCGGTAGAATCCTTTTTGAAAAGGCGGTTAAGCTGCGCATGGGAAGTAAGAAACAACACCAGGGCCGCGGATAAAATCAAGAATTTCTTCATCTGGATATTTTTAGTGTGCCCGCAGTGGGGCGTGTCTAATTACACAATTTTCATCGGTCATGATTACTAATGCTCAGACCAAAAATAATACGCTCAAACTTAAAACACCGTTAAATAGCAATGAAAATAAAAATACTTAGGAGGAATACTAAAGTTTAATAAACTTTTGCATCATTTTTTCGCCACTTTTCTCGGCCT
>VBAU01000454.1:529-2342 GCA_005883855.1 Bacteroidota bacterium | reverse complement strand
GATTTTTGACGTAATGGTTTTTACGATTTGAATCTTGCCCGTGATATCGATCACTTGCAATTGCTTGCCTACCCATCGTTCGTCATATTCCATATTTATCGTAAGCTCCGTTGTGGCGGGATTAGGAAAGATCTTTATATGCAGCCATTGTGGAGGGTTCTCCGGCAACGGCAGTTCTGCGATGGCAGGAATATTTAATCCCTTTGATGAAAGAATGGAATAACGTGGTCCGCCAATGTCGAATAACGTCCGCATTTTTTGTTTTTGACCATTAGTGAACATAACCAGGCAATCATCGTTTGTAAAGTCCATGTAGTCCATGTACATGTCTCCGTTTGGTCCATTGTTGCAACTGATGCGGACTGTCGATGGGCAGCCATTTGTAAAGGTCTGTTGTGGTGGAGTGTCGACAACCCCGTCGTCGCCGCAACTGGCATCACCCCATAAGTGACGCAGACCAAGCCAATGGCCAACTTCGTGAACGACAGTTCTCCCCTGGTCATAGTTTCCTGAATTGGTAATTCCAAAAACGGTGTTGCTGATTACAACGCCATCGCTACTGGCAGGGTCGCCGGGCATGCTTGAATACCCAAGTACCCTGTCCATAGTACCCACCCAAATATTCAAATAGCTTAAAGCGTCCCACGCATTATCTCCCATTTCGGAAGAGTATTTGATCTTGTCATCTGCGGTCCATTTTGTTACGGGAGTATACTTGCGAATAATGCCGGTGGTAGCTTTGTTGGAAGCATCAATGGTAGCCAGTTTAAATTCAATTTCACAATCGGCGGCAAGCGATTTAAAAACGCCGGGGATCTTCGCCGTATCTGCATTCATTTTTCGATAGTCCCTGTTCAACGCGAAAATCTGGCTATGGACCTGGTCATCGGGAATATTTTCGCCCGGATAATGATATAGAATGTGTACAACGACCGGGACAGTAATTACGTTTTCCTCTTTCACAATTGACGTGCTGAAGGATCTCGACGATTCACTTTCCGACACAAAATTCTCAATTGCTTTGTGAGCCAGTTCCAATGAAGGAACGGCATGGACCAATTGTTTTTGATATTCAAATGATCCACACTTCGACTGCGCAAAAACAAAATTGACAGAAGTTAAACCCGCCCATAATAAAAATCTTCTCATATCACCCGTTGAAACGCTCAAAACTTCGCGCAGACATTTTTATCTGCCCGAGCTTTCATGCCGGTATTGGAAAAGAATCACAAATTGAATATTGGGAAAAAGAGAGGGATTTCAGGGATACGATTATTCAGGGAAAAATTCAGGAGGGTACGATGTGTAGCTCAAATATATGTTCTTTTATTTTAGCAACAAAGCTCTGACGCACGGAAAATTCCCCTAGTGTTTTGGACATTGACGCTTTAACAAGGGCAATTGAATTCAAATCTTATTTTTGTGGGATTCAAAAAATCAAAATGAGAAGACTTCTTGCTTTAGGCTATACGGTGTTGGTCATTGGTTGCAACAATAACGGCAGTGGCAGTTCTGAAGGCACATCTACTCGGCCGCCCGAACCGGAAGCGATGAATTGCGTGATCCAAAAATCGTATCCTCACGATACTTCTTCCTTTATAGAGGGGTTGCTGATTTATGATGGGTCATTGTATGAGAGCACGGGCAACAATGGCCATTCCAAGCTGCTAAAGGTGAATTTGAATACGGGTAAAGCTGAAAAAGAACTCAGGCTCGATTCAACCTACTTCGGCGAGGGGATCGCAATTTTACGAGATACTATCTACCAACTCACTTATAAAACCGGTGTCGCCTTTGTCTACACACTGAAAGA
>VBAU01000454.1:0-455 GCA_005883855.1 Bacteroidota bacterium | reverse complement strand
CGACGGAACCAGTAACATTTACTATTACGACCCTTCCACGTTCAAAGCAGTCAAGAAAATAACCGTTACAGATGCCGGAACGCTCAGCTATAACGTAAATGAGTTGGAATACATCGACGGCTACCTTTATGCCAACCAATGGCAGCTACCCTACATTTTGAAAATTGATCCTTCAAACGGACAGGTAGTTGCAAAGATCGATCTTACCGAAGTTTGGAATGGTATCAAACAAAAAGACCCACACGCTGACGTATTAAACGGTATTGCGTATGATCCGGCAACAAAAAAGATCTACGTTACTGGTAAATGGTGGCCTGAGTTGTACGAAGTGCAATTCACAAAATGATTTCCTGCCCTTTCCCGATGAAGTCTCGCCAGAGGCTTGTGTGTGGGCTATGGACTTGTAGTTACAAATTCATTGCGATGAGTCAGGATTCTTTAGAGAAATTATGTAG